>JABXJY010000076.1 GCA_013375385.1 Desulfobacterales bacterium | reverse complement strand
TTGGCGTAGTTTGTGAGCCTTGTTGAGATTGCTTCGTCGCTTCGCTACTCGCAATGACAGTGTAAAGGCTTTCATAAAACGCAATACTAGTTTTCAGAGGCAAGCTTCCCCCCGGTGGCCCAGTTATGTTTGGGGTTATCCTTCATGATAATATGAAGTACTTCTGGAGGGGTACCGATTTTCGTGAATGCGGAAGTTATACCCTCCACGAGCTGCTTCTTTTGCTCAACACTGCGTCCTTCCCACATTTCAATGATAACTACTGGCATAATAGCCTCCCTAATTTGGTTATTAGTTATAGAACTCTTTCCTATTTCCCTTTGCCGAATGCCTTCACGGCTCTACTAAATTCAGGACTGACGCAACAGATGCTCTGGTTGCGGTTCTCCAGTTCGATAGCGGCCTCCAGGGACGGTGCGGTGAGGTTCTGATTCAAGGCCTCTTTTGTCAGACGAAGCCCCATCGGGCTCTTACTAAGCATGATACGGGCCGTGTCTAGGGCTACAGCCATCAGGCTCCCCTCCTCGACGACGCGGCTGACCAGGCCGATTTTCTCTGCCTCTGTAACATCCACGGTGCGACCGGTGAATAGAATCTCCGCAGCACGGGCGCTTCCCACCAGCCGTGGCAAGAAGTAAGTGGTTCCCAGCTCGCCACCCGAAAGGCCGATATTGATAAAGGATGCGATGAAGGTGGCAGGTGGCCCTGCGATAACCACATCAGAGGCCAGGGCAATGCACATCCCGCCACCGGCTGCAGGACCATTAACTGCTGCGATGATAGGCTGGGGCAGTCTCCGCATCCCAGTGATCAAATCCGAGTATTTTTTCTGGACGGCTACAAGGTGCACTGCCGCACTCGAGAAAAGGGTGTCCGCGTCCCGTCGAACGCGTTCGTCCTTTAGGTCTGCCCCTGAGCAAAACCCGCGGCCCTCCCCGGTGATAACGAGCACCCGCACCTGCTCTTGCCTGCGAAGCTGATCGAAGAGGGCAGTCAGTTCCTCAACCATATCCAGGTTCAGTGCATTCAGACGATCGGGGCGGTTGAGTGTAATGAGACCAACCCCCGGCTCCGCCTCTTTAAACTCTATGGTTCTGAACTCCATCCCAGTCCTCCTTTCTTATGGTGTCAAAGTTAATATTGACCACTTTCTCCGTGAAAGAAATAATGGGTTCTCCTCATGACTCAGGAAAATCCAGGTTAACTACCTTGAGTGGTCTATCAAGGCAGGCAGGTTAAGGTATTCCGCCGATTTTTGAAAGAGAAAGATCAATGGCATTATGGCGACATCGAGAGGGACGCATCTCACGGTCAGTTGAATTCGGTCCCCGAACTTATCTGGATGCTTTGCCCCTGTAAAGGAAGTATGCCGCCAACACGGCCCCTAAACCCCCCAAACCAAGCATGCTGTAAGACCAACCCCACGTCGCATAGGTACCAACATCTGAAAGAACTGGATTCATCCAGTCCAGAAAGGCACCGAATGCAAGGGGCGCCATAGCCCCGGCGCCGAAACCGAGAAGGCCCCGCAGGGCAAATGCGGCTCCCAGATAAGAGGGATCAACACTTTCAGTCATTCCCGCAGAAAGGATTGGGGAATCACCTAATGCGGAAAACGCATATATCATCCCGACAGCAACGATAAGGACAATGTGAAGGCCTATGAGCCACCCCATAACAAGAGAGCAGACGGTACTGATACTGCCAACGAGAAGCATCACCTGGGCGCGCCCGAGCCTATCCGAAAGGGTACCCATAGACAGAGATGCCAGTATGCCCATGAGGTGGAATAGCCCAACAAGGTAAGCACCGCTCCCCACTGCCGTCCAGGCCTCTGATCCACGTACCGTCAGGCAAGCTGATAGAAAGGCCGGCGTCCATGCCCACATCCCCAGAAGCTCCCAAGAATGAAGGGCGTAGGCCATTATGAATAGCACAGCCCTCTTGTTCCGTAAAACCTCCGTGGAAAACCTTTGTTCCTGGCGCCGTGGAAATACCTTGTTTGGTGTTGAAGCTAATGTCATCCATGCCAGCAAGAAACCAACCAGCGGCCCCAGGCAGGTCAGGAGAAAAGAAAGCCGATATCCGCCCCAGGGCAAAGCCGCTCCGCTGATTCCAAGAGATACGGCATAACCCAAGGAAGTGCTTGCAATGAAGAAGCCAACAGCCATCCCCCGGCCTTTTGTGGGGAAGCGATCCGCTATCATCATAAGGCCCGGCGTGTACACCCCACCCGATGAAATGCCGATAAGGGTATAGAGAATGAGAGCCGAGTAGTATCCTCGAGCAAAAGCGGCAAATAGCAATGAAGCTGCAACTGAGCAAGAATTTGACCAGAGAAAGACGCGCCGAGCCCCCATTCGATCGGCCAGCTCCGAAAAGATGAGCAAGGATACGGCATAACCAATCTGGTATCCGCTGGAAATAGACCCTGCGGCTGCCGCAGACATCTCCCATTCCCTCTGGACCACAGGCAAGACCGCGGCGTAGGTCATGGAAACCAGGTAGGTAAATACCCTGGAGAAACAGATCCCCAAAAGCCACAAGTCAAATTTCACCGACCACTTTCTCATTTTTTTCCTTACACAACAGGCGCTTCCCACTATGGCAAAGGGCGCCAAAGAACCCGATCCTTGACGGTCCTGCCATGTTTGATCCCCCGATTGTGAGGTGTTATTGGGTATCCACGCGATTTGGGCCACTGGCGATAACTAGGATGGGCCTTTGCGTGCGCTTGCCTTTGAAGACAAGGGGTTTAGATTATCACCTAGATTTTAAAGGAGGTCTTGAGCTTACGATCCCTTTCAAATCGTTCTATTGCGAGTTGAATAAGTCGATCTATTAGTTCAGTATAAGAAAGCCCACTCACTTCCCAGAGTTTTGGGTACATACTGATTTGAGTAAAACCTGGAATCGTATTGATCTCATTAACAAGAATTTCGTTGTCATCCTTGAGAAAAAGGTCCACCCGTGCCATCCCCTCACAACACAGGGCTTTAAAGGCCCTAAGAGCGTATTCCTGTATTTGCTCAGTCACATCCTTTGGTAGTTTTACAGGTATTTCCAAGATCGCCCCCTTTTCATCGATATATTTTGCTTCATAAGAATAAAACTCATGTTGTGGAAGAACTTCACCGGGCAGGGACGCTATTGGCTCCTCATTGCCTAACACAGAGCATTCAATCTCTCGACCTTCAATATATTCTTCAATCAGTATCTTGTTATCATATTCAAAAGCCAATATTACTGCTTCATCAAACTCATCCTTGCTGTCAACCTTTCTAATCCCTACCGATGAGCCGAGATTTGCAGGTTTGACGAAGACTGGCGATCCCAACTGACTCTTAACTTCCTCAAAGTCAATCGCACCACGAGAGGATTGATGAAATACCAGAAACTTTGCGGTTGGTATCCCAGCATCCCGAAATAATCGTTTCATCACATCCTTATCCATACCTATGGCAGAGCCTAAAACATCGGCACCAACAAAGGGGATGCTGGCTAATTTTAACAGGCCTTGAACTGTTCCATCTTCCCCGTATGGACCATGGAGCACAGGAAAGACAACATCGAGTTTTTCGACTCTCTGATGTGTTGATATGTTGAGGAGCTGGTTAGACTGTTCTCCAGGAATCAACCCCAGTTCTTCATCTGTATCCGCTAATCTGATGAGCCTCGGATCATCTTCCTCCAGGAGATATCTTGAAACTTCGCTTAGATACCATCGACCCTTCTTATCCATTCCTATGAGAACAACTTCATATTTGTCTTTATCAATGGCCTCTATTATGTTCTTGGCTGACTGAAGAGATACTTCATGCTCAGCTGATTTCCCACCGAAGATTACACCTACTCTGATTTTCCTTTCCATAGCCTGGGAGCTCCTTGTCTTAGGCCATCATGACTGAGATTTGCCCTGACGGTCGGCCATGAACCGATTTATGTAGTCCCGCCCATCCCTCGGCGGATCCACTATAACCTCACGGCGCTCAAGCATGAGAGAGTTGGTAGGACATTTGTATGCGCAAACGCCACACCCAATACATAAAAGGGGGTCGAGCACGGCAACCTCCCCCTTTTTATTCCGGGCTTCCGGAGAATCTTCGAGTCGAAGCGCCTCCATAGGACACCTCTTGACGCACAGACCACACCCTTCACAAGTCTCCGGGTTTGTTCGCACCCGGTAATTGGAGGCATCCAGACTCTTTGAATGCCTTAGAACGTGGAACGCCTCGAGAAACAGGCAACAGCACTTGCAGCAATTGCAGATGGTATCTACGCCGTGCTGCCAGTTCGACACACCATGAACCAGCCCGGATTCTGCAGCCTGGGCTAAGATATCGCGGGCCTCCTCGCGGGTGATCTGGCGACCCAGGCCGTGCTCGTCGATGTATTGGCCGAGCCTACCGAAGTGCAGGCAGACCTCGGTGGGGTGCCTGCAATTGGGCGAATCCGGATCCAGGTTTTTCCGGTGCTTGCAGGGACAGGTTGATACGCTGAAATACTCTTGAGCATCCAGCACCTTCACCACATCTTCGTAGGGGAGGATGTGTCGGGTGTCTTGAATGGTCTTTTCAATGGGCAGGGCCCGAAGACCTTTCGTGTGAACCTCGGCATACTGGTCCATAAAACCGTGAAGATGGTATTTATTCATAAGAGGTGCCATAGCCTTGCTGTCCTCGTCGGTGCGCCCAGACCAGAAGGCACTCCGGTAAAAAACAAAGAAGGAGTCATTAAGGCTGTAGCGTACAGTCTCAGGTCGCACGGTACGGAAAACAGCGCCCTTTTTGGCGAGTGCATGCAGTTTGAGGTCCAAGTCGGCCGGATCCATCCGTTTCATCTCGGCCAGCTCCTCGAGGTTCCTTCCCGAAAAAGGGATGCCGGTCAGCAGGGCCGCCTCTTCCGGAGTGTACCGAGCCATGATCAAGGGCATCAATTCATCCGCTTCAGGCAGTCCCCACCAGGTTTGGTTCATCCAGTCGATAAAGCGCCCGTAGATTTCTTTCTCAGACATGACGGCTTGCTCCTTTCCTCTTTATCAAGAATTGGCACAGACCCCCCGGGAGTGAGCCCGGGGATGAATGCCTTCGAATGTATATCACGCGTCCTTGAAGCCTTTTCTTCGGCTCCGAGGCTCCCGGCCTGGTCTTTTCTACGACTTATCTGCGGGGGAGTTTTGCCCCCTCCGCATTCCCCCGACAGGTCGGGGGCTGCGGTTTCCCCCGCTGATAAGTCGTGAAAAGGACGGTGGCCTCTCACCAGCCCTGTTGAATTTCCCGAAGGGAACCCTATTCAACAGGGCCAGTCACTCAGAAAAGACCTCAAGGCCGCGCTTTACCTCCAAGTGCCACGGGCGTAAGCTCGTGGCTATCTACACCTCAATGCACGCCGGACACACGGCCATGCATTTGAAGCAGGTGTACTGAAATCCAATGAATTGGGCCTGGTAAAGGCTCAACAGGATGGGATCCTTAAGAAGGGCCTTCTGCTCTTCAGGTGAGGTCCCAATGAATTGCCGCAAATACCGTATGGTGCTCCCGATGCCATAGGGCTGAGACACCTTAAGGCATTTGAGCATGTCTGTCTTGCCCTCTTCATCCAGGGCCTGGCCCGGACAGGCCTCAACGCAGAGGTCGCATTGGGTACAGAGCTCCTCCTGGACAGGGAAATCAGAGCTCAGTGGTAATTCTGTAAGAATAGCCGTGAAGATAATCCTGGTTCCAAAACGTGGGTGAATCACCAGGTTATGCCGGCCAAATACGCCAAGGCCCGCAGCCACAGCCGCATGTCTCAAAGAAACATCCCCAACAAGTCCCATTACCTCGGGCCCCATATCCAGGGGGTAGGAAAACAGAACAGGGGCCGTTTTAACCTTATTGTGATCCTCTATATACCTTGCCATGAGGTAGTTGTTCTTCATAGAGAGTTCCATCCCTCCCATTCGAGAGGCCATACTTACCCGAGTGTTCTCACTCTCAACACCCCCGTTGAGCTCTCTGTATCCCAAAACAACGATCGATTTCAGATCAGGCAGGATTGTTCTGGGGTCCGGCGATTTCTTCGACTGGTAGTCCTCGATCGCAGCAAACCCCACCGTGTCCGCCCCCAACTCATAGCCGAATTGTCTCATTTGTTCCTTGTCCATAATACCTCCAATAGACCTTTAAATATCTTGTATGCAACTTTTTTTGCAACTATTCAGCCACCCCCGTTCAGGGTCGGGACGGTGGTGGCTACCTGAGCAGTTCCGGTTTTGGCCAAGAAATTGGTAACGTTCAAAAGCTGTGATGTCAAGGAAAAAAGGAAACCCCATTGCCTCAGAGCGAAAATTGGCACCACCCCTGCGAATCTCAATCTAAATATTGCATTGCGGCTCGATTTCAGGATATAGTGCCAAAGTGAAGGCTTCTGATCGGGGCCTTTGGGACAGAGAAAGAGGCTGTGAGACTCACTAAAGAGCTGCAAGACCAAGGCCTTAGGCCAAAGGTCGTCCGACGGTGATATAGTTCGTCTCTGAGACCTCTGTGGACTCGAGCGATCCCCCCCGCCTTGCGGGGCGGAGAGCGGGCGAGAAATGACTATTCAGCTCGGTCCAAGGTATCGATCATATGTCAGCCCTGCCAGGATTGACTCGTCATTGAGCCTGGCCTCGATATCGACGCCAAAGAAATCGGCCACAGGTTTGAGGATCTCCGGGTTATTCCTCCATACCGTGCGTGCTGCATCCAATACCACCTCAATCCCCTTTTTGGTCATCTTGCCGAGGGGCTGGCGACATGGCCCAACAGGCATCCCGAGGATCGCCATCAAGGTCTTTGTGGCGAGGGGGTTTCTTGCACGACAGGTCACCGTCCCATGAGGCGTGTCCTCCTGGGTTTTTACAGTCACAATCCCGAAAAGGGGCTTCAAGGCGACCATGAGTTTCTCTGCTTCAGCCTGCTCCCCTCTATTGAGGAGTGTGGTCATATCCTGAGCGGCCTGTGGAGCTATGTTGGAACTCACCGAGATAACTCCGCTCGCCTTGATGACCGGATCGGTCATCATGGTAAAGGTCATGTCATCATCGCCAGACAGGATCACAAAGTCCTCTCCGCAGCACTCTCTGGTGCGTCTCATGTTTTCGATGTCTCCTGTGGCCTCCTTAACCGTGCTCATATTGGGAAATTCCTTATGGAGTATGGCAAGGTCTTCGGGGAAAAGCTGTGCGCCCGTGCGTCCCGGGATCACATAGGGGATGATTTGAATCTGGGGAAACTTTTTTGCCACAGGGGCCACGTATTCCCTGCGGATCTCAAGGGAGCTAGGTCCATTGTAATAAGGATCTACCAACAGCGCTGCGTCGGCTCCCACATGGACTGCATGCCCCGTGCTTTCCATGGTTTCCCGGGTATTGTTACTTCCCGTCCCTGCAATGGACTGAGATCTTCCCTTGCACTTTTCCGCCACTACCCGGATTACTTCGTTGTGTTCTTCCCAGGTCAGAGTTGGACTCTCACCTGTCGTACCCACGGCGAGTATTCCGCTCACACCACCTGCGATCTGAAACTCTACCAGCTTTTCCAGAGCCTCGAAATCGACATCATGGTCCTTAAAGGGTGTGACCAGGGCCGTGTAACACCTGTTAAACATTGTAGCACCTCCTTGTTTTAGGTTAACCCTTTCCCGAAAAAAAAGCAGCCAGAGCACGCTCCAGCTGCAACCCAGCCGAGAGAGCGCTCCACGGAAAACCGTGACAGTCCTGCGAATCTTCTCCGCAGACCCAGCCCGCCTTTGTAACAGGCCAAAAGCAGACTTCGGCGGCGCACCCTTTCGCCGCAAGATCCAGATACGGGGCCTGTCCCCTGTCATGCGGCTACTTATGAGCACCGCGCCTCAACTCTGGCTTGGATTAACCCTAAAGGATGAAATGAAAAGTGTCAAGAAAAAAATTCACTGTCCCACACCATACACCCTTATTGAGATGCTGGTCCAGTTGCCTCTTTCAGGGCGGCCTTTGCCAGGAGCCTTGTAGAATCCAATACTGGTAGGGGCGAATCTTCTTGAGTCACCAGCAGCGGTATCTCGGTACAGCCAAGAACAACGGCATCACAGCCGTGGCCCTTTAATCCAGTAATTACCTCCTTAAAATACGCGCGTGCCTCCGAGGTAAAACTGCCATAAACCAGTTCATTCAAAATGATCTCATTAATGCGCTCCCGGTCCTCTGCCTCAGGAATCCTGTACTCAATACCCGCGGCAGCAAGCTTGGCAGGATAAACTGGCCCCTCCATCAAAAAGCGTGTGCCCAGGACCCCAAGATACTTATGGTTTTGACGTTTTGCCTCAGCAGCAACCTCCTCAGCAATATGGAGCCACGGAATTGGCGAATCCTTAACCACAAGGTCAAATGCCTGATGGATGGTGTTGTCGGGGCATATGGCAAAATCTGCTCCCACCTTTGCTACCTTGGCTACTGAAGATACCATTAAGCGAGCTACCTCTTCCCAGTCTCCTGCTTCGATGTATCGCATGTATTCGCTAAGGGGAAAGGTGTGCATCGTGACCTCAGGATGACCGTGTCTGCCCATTACATCAGCCCCTTCTATGCAGACCGTTCGATAGCAAAGGGCTGCCCCTTCTGCGCTACACGCAACAATTCCAATGTGTTTAGTCATGTTGTTTTCTCCCTCCCTTCTAAGCGTGTTCCGGGTACTGTTTGTAAATCTTGAGCTCAGCCTCTCCTTGATGCCCCTCTGTCATGTATTTGCTTTTAGAATTCCACGCCTAATGTGCACGAGAGGCCCAGCGGCCTAGGCTTTAAATCTTCATAATTCTACTATTGACAAAATATTCAAAATCATACTCAGTCATTTCTCCGACTTTCTTATTTGGAACGGGCATCAATCTTGCTGAAAGCGGTTTATTTAACCTAATGGAAAGAGATGCAATATCTAAGAGAAGGGCATATAGTTTCTTCTCAGAAACATCCCCCGGCAGTGGGATCGTATCTAATCCAGTTCCACAAACTGATGAATAGAGTAACAGATTTGCCAGATTATACATTCCATCAATGTTCCTCATGGCCAGTCCGTAGTCTTCAAGAACGGGCAACATTAAACCGGAATAACCACATTTCTTAATGTCTAGATTCCTAACGGTTTCCGTTATTGTCCCTGCAACAGCTAGCGTTCCAACCTCTCCAAACTTGCCCAGTCCCAGCCTTTCAAAGGCATAGGCGATGCTTTCATCTGGGTTTACAGACGTTGCAATCGAAACGTCAATTCCACCGTATCTCACTGTTTCTTTCTTGCTGATCTGTATTGCTATCCTCTCTATTCTTTTATATTCGTCAGTCAAGATCCTTTTGAGATGGAGCCCTGCCCTTTCAATATGCTTAGCTTTGGAAAAGGCCTTGCGCACCAAATCACTGTTTTCTGTTCCAATTGCAAAAGAAGTTGGTCCTTTATGGTAGGCTGCTGGATAAAATGGGCTGCCGGGTTTTGTGTTAAATAGAGCAGCAAACCTTAGGTTGGCAAATCCATCTTCACTAATTCTTGACAACTTCCTCATTAACTTGGCTGTCTGTCTGGCTGCTTCATAGTTTATCTGTTTGTCATCAGAAATCAAAACAGTACAAAATCCGTTAGATGTGCTCCCTAGAGTATCATATATGACTGGTATGTGTTTTGGATTAATCGTTGTGCCAATATTAAAATACTCAACATTGTATTTATGGGTGAGATCTTCTAATTCCTTTACTAATGTGACAATCTGGTTCTTGGATTTGAAATACTCTTCCCAAGGTTGTGTCGCTAACCTTACCGTTTGAACCGTATATCCTTTGTTTTCAAATATCTTCCTGGCATTATTTGTAAAATGAGCAATTCTTCTGATTTGTTCCTCCTTTAGTGGGAGTCTAAGATTGAAACCTGTCGTTATTGTTCTTATCTTCATTCTGCTCTCCAGAGTCTATGAGTTCAGTACAAGTTTCTCATAACTAACCCTCATCCCTTTCAAGAGATGACCTCTTTGCGTCCAGCCACAATATCCGGATCACACACCGCTTGTCTATTTTTTTCGTCGTGGCTTAGATTTTTACCCTTTGTGGCCTTAAATTTCAAGTATGACTGCCATCAGGATCTTTTTTCCCAATCATTTTCACATATTTTTTAGAGTCAAGCTACCACCCCCCACCCTGCCCGCCCCCGTCAAGGGGGAGGGGTT
>JABXJY010000328.1 GCA_013375385.1 Desulfobacterales bacterium | reverse complement strand
AATCAACACGCCCCGCTGGATAATCGGGTACAGTTTCCACATCTGATGTGGTGAGCAAACCATCCCTGACCATGAGCTCGGGACTAATCAGCAAGGGATTGCTCGCAAAGGCAGACATGCTGTGGTAAGGTGAGTTTCCATGGGCTGGGTCTGTAGGGTTTAAGGGAAGGATTTGCCAGAAGCTCTGCTTGGTTTCAGCCAGGAAATCCGCAAATCGATACGCCTCCGGGCCCAGATCTCCTATTCCATAGACGGAAGGGAGGGATATGATATGAAGAAGGATACCGCTACCTCGTCTCCTCATCTTCTCTCCTCGTGCAAGGGATCAGTATGAGAATTCGTCGGGGGGATGAATAAAAAATCCCCATTATCGACATCTTACGTTAAGGTATGCACCCAGCTTGTTGAAATGCGCAAGCCACTGTTTCGCCCCGCTGTCTCCTTGATCTGACCTTTTCTCCATTTCGTCGTATCGCTGTGTGCCAATCGAGAAGTAGATATTCTGGGCCTTCCACAGATCCAGTTGCAGGGCCAGCGCACTCAAGATTCTGAATACATTCTCTATTGTTTCCAGGACTGCGACCTCATCCGGGGCCTGAGAGAGCCTTTGCATAAGTGAGTTAATCTTCTGGCTCGCAACAAAGCCAAGGCTCTTCTTGTCCAGTTCCAAGGACCACCTCTTCGTCTCTTCAACCAACTTTTGAATCCGCTCAAAGTCGAGTCCTTCGTTTTTCAGCTCTCGGCGAAGATCTGTGCCAATCAAAAGTTCTGTGGCGGTGGTGAACGCTTTGGGTAGAGGGATCCGCATCTCTCGCATCACCTGCATAACCGGGTAATGGCGTTCGTATATTTGACGAAAAGAGGCTTCAATTTCTTTCAGCGTGGAGTCAAGGATCTGGTTTAGGACTTTTCGTTGTTCGTCCCTGAACAGATGCCATAGGGAATAATTGTGTGTTTCAAAGTGCTTGTCCATTAATCGAATAACCTCAGGAATGTCACTTTTCCCAAAGGCATTCTTTATTTCCTGACACATGAGTGAGAAGGGGTTATCCCCCATATACTCACGGACCCCTCCAATTAAGTTATGGTCGCCAAGGTGCATTACTGCGAACCCTATTGCACGTTCTTCCCCTGTGATATCAGAACCCACGCTGGCTTTTCCGACAGCAAGCCTCTGTATCCCTGCCTCAATCATGTCATAAATCTCGCCCTTGGTGGTGTAGCAGCCGATCTTTATGGTTTCGGGATACTCCTCAAATAATGAAGATACGGCATAGTGTGCGCCAACCCTGAGAAGATCGATGGCAGCTGGCCTCACAAAGGCTTCCCAAACCCGAGCGCCATTTTTTAACTCTGGCGCGTTGCTCGATGCCCTTTCAAGGATTTTGATGTATTGAGGCTCCAGATCCTCACCACTCACCTCCTTGGCAAGTTGCAACGCACTGGAGGCGTGCTTCATGACCAGTAGCGTTTCAATACCTGAGATCTCATCAAAGAACCAGCCGCAGCTCGTGAACATGAGCATTGCATGGCGCTGCATCTCAGAAAGTCTTAGAAGCTTCACCCTCTCAGTGCTCGATGGATCTCGAATGAGGTGCTTGGAGAAGAAAGTCTCTGCATTCTGAATTGATCTGTCGAGCATCACCTCAATATAGTCGTTTCTTGCCCGCCAGGGGTCACGTACATACGGGGTCACTTGCCTTTCATAGATTCTCACAAGATTATCCCGGAGCCAGTTCATGGCTTCGCGAAGGGGGGCACGCCATCCCTGGGTCCATCCGGGATGCGTCCCCGTGTTACACCCACAATCACTCTTCCACCTCTCGACTCCGTGGACGCAGCTCCATGAAGTATTTTCAAAAATCTCTACTTCGTATGCAGGAGGGTAGTTTTCAAGGTACTCAGCATAATTGGTGAGTCTGGCTAAATTTCTTGACTCAATGTGATGTAAGGCGTAGGCAAGGGCCATATCTCCGAAGCGGTGATGGTGACCGTAGGACTCCCCGTCCGTGGCGATGTGGACAAGTTGGGGCTCTTCCTTTTTGGAAAAGAGTCCCAGCAACCTCGCTGCAAAATTTTCACCGCTTTTCAAGAGATCGCCAAATGCCACGTCTTTGGATACCGGGCCATCGTAGAAAAAAAGCGTAATTGCTCTTCCAGAGGGAATCTGGCATTGGTAGGGCATCTTGGGGTCGACTGTGCCACCGCTCACATCTTTCCACTCTTGTTCGCCTTTTTTTCGCACCCTCCTGGCTTGATGAGGCGCCAGAATGGTAAAGATTATTCCGTGCTCGGCTAGTATATCCAGCGTTTCAAGATCCACAGCAGTTTCTGCA
>JABXJY010000075.1 GCA_013375385.1 Desulfobacterales bacterium | reverse complement strand
ATAATTCCTATCGGTATCAATGGCATTAAAGGCATGTATTGAGAGTATGACCAGGTATGTTTTACATAGACGTTGATGTACTCACTAATGAAAGTATAGATAAATCCGAAAATAATTAAGATCAAATAGTCCTTTCCCTTTGGATGATAAATCCACTGGACGCCTTTGTGGTAGAAAGAGATTAGAGTAAAGCCGATCATAAGTATGAGGGTATCACCCAGTGTGCAGTGGATGCGATACCAGATTATCGTATTCAGGTCTGCTGTAGCATCAATAAAAAAGGGGGATTGCGTCCACTCCCATGTGGCGTTCAGCACGTAGGAGAAGAAAATGAAGTTGGGGAGTGGATTCTTCAGGATCGCTCTCATCTTCTGGGAGCACTTTGTTTTGCTTGGGCGAGAGCGCCGCTGCCTTATCTGCTCAGCCTCTCAATGGCCCTCTTGAGTTTTTCCGACACCTCCTCGGCGATACTCCTCAGCTCCTGGCTCTGGATGACCTCAAGAGCGGAGATGGGATTGATGGCCGCGACGTAGGCTTTTCCATCGTCCGTTTCATAGACGATGACGTTGCACGGCAACAAGAGCCCCACATCCAGATCAGCGTTAAGTGATCGGTAGGCAAAGGGCGGATTGCAGGCCCCCAGTATGACGTACTTTCTGAACTCTCTATCCAGTTTCTTCTTGAGGGTCTCCTTCACGTCGATCTCGGTGAGCACCCCAAAGCCCTCTTCTTTTAAGGCATCGGTGACTCTAGAGATCGCATCTTCATAGATCGTATTCAATACAGTGCTAAACGCATATCTCTTTACTTTTTCCATAACCTCTCCCTTGTTATGAATTATTTGATGTTAACCCGTATCTGGATCTTGAATACGGGCATTTCTTTTTATTCATTGTCATTGATTCACCGCCTCTTCTCGCTTTTCATTACCGGGCGCCATAACTGGTTTCGTAACTCCTCGAAGGGGTGAGATTTAGCTTTTCCTGGAGCGAGCCCTCGCCTTGAACAAGATCGTACTCCCTGAAACGGCCATCATAACAATACCAATGCCAAGCAGAATCCGGTAAATGATCCCGATGATACCACCTCCGAGGTGAACGAACACCAGGGCATCATGCCAGAGCGAATCGCCTTCCTCGTGAGCATGTCCAGTACTGTAAGTATTCTCATGGGCAGGGGTGTGGGGCACTGACAATTGGCTCAGGCTGATGAGAAACCCACTTCCTGCCTGGAGGATGATAAAAAGGGCCGCTATGATACCAATAGCGCGATGCTACCTCCTGAGATCCACCCCTTTCATACAATGCCTCCCGATTGATGCCAGTGAACGCTACCCGAAAGTTCTAGGGCTGATAGACCACCACATTCGCCATTCCCGCCTCCATGTGGTAGAGATTGTGACAGTGGTGAAACCAGTTGCCCGGGTTATCGGCGTGGAATTCGATATCCAACCGCTGCATGGGCTCCACGATGATGGTATCCTTCCATATCCACCGCTCCTGCGGCAGTGAGGGATTCACCACCTTGAAGAAATGTCCGTGCAGGTGCATGGGATGGGGCATCATGCTGCGATTAAAGTACGCAATGCGCACCCGTTCGTCCTCTCTCACGACAAGGGGTTCCACATTGGGGTAGACCTGGCCATTGATCGTCCAGAAGGGAGAGTGCATGCCCCCGCTCAGGGTTTGGGGGTAGAGCCTTTTGGGAGGCTCCAAGGGAGAAGTATCAGGGGGATAGTGCGCCTGGAGATCCCAGTAAGTTACGAAGCGCAGTCCGCGGTGGAATACAGGCGAAACCGGGTCTTTCCGCGTCACTCCCCTGTACATTACGGGGACGCGCAGCATCCCCTCGCCGAATCCACCTTCGCGGGCGGTCAGCAGCCAGCTCCCGGGGTTGTTCGCCACGAACTCCACATCGTACCGCTCGCCCATGCCGATGCGGAGCATGTCGATCTCAACCGGCCGAACGGGGTTGCCATCGGCGTGGGTGATCCTAAGGGGATGCCCAGCCAGGGAAAGGTCATAGATCGTTGCTGAGGAGGCGTTGAGGATTCTCAGCTTTACCCTCTCGCCTTTTCCCACTTCGAGAGGCGCTATCTCAGGATACACGCTTCCGTTTACCGCGTAGCCATCGTAGAGGGGCTCCAGGAGGGGACCGGCTGGCATACTTGAGCCGCCCCTGCGTCTCATCATGCCTCCCATCATACCCATGGGTGGGCGGCGCTGGGTGGGGGCAGTGCCGCCTCCATCCCTCATCACCCAATCCTCCAGCACCAAGGTATACTCGCGGTCATAGAGAGGTTTTTGGTGGGACGGCTCGATGATCAGGGCCCCGTAGAGCCCCTGGTCCAACTGGTAGTTGACGTGTGAGTGATAGATAAAGCTCCCCGCTGGTTGTGCCTCGAACTCATAGATGAATATCTCTCCTGGAGCCACGGCTCTCTGGGTTACGTCCGGAACTCCGTCCATGGCGTTAGGAACCGGCACTCCGTGCCAGTGGATGGTGGTGTCTTCAGGGAGGAAGTTCTTGAGCACGACCCGAATGATGTCGCCCTCCCGGACCCGAATCTCCGGTCCCGGAACCTGCCCGTTATAGGTCCACGCGAGGAAATCCCGGCCAAGTCCGAGGTTTACCGTGGCAGGGGAGGCGGAGAAGCGGAATTCCCTCACTTGCCCTTTTGGCTCGGGGAGGGCATGAAGCAAAGAAAGTGGCCGGAGGCCGCTGGCCAGAATAGCTCCCACAGTGGTCTTCAGAAACGTTCTCCTGCTTATTTTCATTTCCTATCCCGAGTAATGTTTTAGCTCACGAGAGCAGATCCCTCTTCTTTTCCTCGAACTCCTCTTTGCCTATCTCACCACGGGCGTAGCGCCTCTTGAGGATCTCGAGGGCGGAGTCCTCACTGGCGGCCTTATGTCCTGTTGCTCGCGTGGACAGAACGAGCCAGCGGATAAGAAACACAATCCCCACGATTACCGCGATCCAGAAGGCAATCATGATGATGGGTCCAAACCACCCAATTCCATATCCACCGCCCATCATACCCGGTCCCATGCCCCATTCATACCCGCGTCCCTGGACGAAAATATCCTTAAGGGCTGTAACTAAGAAATTCATCTCTTATCCTCCTTATGCTGTATAAGATCAGGAGAACTCCACTCATGAAGCACCCGCTGTTCTAGTACATTGACCTCATCCATCCTGTGGTCTTATCCACGGCGATCTTGTCGGCAAGGGAGTCGTCTTGAGTGAGGATCTCCGCCTCAAAGAATGGTCCCTTGTCCTCTATTTTGCCCAGCTTCAGGTTCGGGTTCCTGGTGGATTTGAGATAGTTCTCGAGGATCTCCTTCACCTCCTTCTCCTCCAAGGGCTTCTGAGGCTGTTGATACTGGGGGCCATATTGAGGACCATACTGAGGGCCCATGCCCCAGCCGTGATGCATCATCCCAGGACCCATGCCGTATCCCGGCCCCATCATTCCCGGTCCCATCATCCCGGGACCCATGTAGCTCCCGCAGTAGGGACAGTACGATCCCCCGTAACCTCGCTGGCCCATCATGCCGGGTCCCATTTGGGACTTTGCTTCCATGGGAAACATGATGATCCCCAGGACTACCACCAACGCTAGAGCAAGCATAGCTTTTCTCATAACTCCTCCTCCTTTCATTCATCATTGCATCAAGGCTCCCCGCTACCTGTAGCGTGGAATGAGAATCATACCTTGTCTCTTTTTCCACTGCTAATAAGTAACGCAGCCGATATTTGTTGCGGGGAGACTACCTTTGGTTGTAGGGTTAATGGATTACTGAAAGTTGTTTTTCATCACCTCCTCTCGTTTTAAGGTAAATAGCCCGAAGAAAACCAGAAGAACAAAAAATCGGACCCCCCCTGGGCAGCCGGTGACATGGTCTATAAGTTCGGAATAAAGATTTGAATAAAGGGTATCCCTTCATGTCCGCTGGCCTGGTAGGTATAAAGGCTTAAAGAGATCTGTCAGAAAAGGTTCTTGATCCATGGGGCTTCTCCTAGACGATATTGTTTTCAATCTGTGAGAAACCGGATACCCTTGTTAAAAAAAGCAATTTTGATGCCAGGTGCTTTGAACTCTGATCCCAGAGAAGGAGGGTTAGAGTCAAACAACCCGAAAAAGAAAGCCACGTAAGGGTTTCCTTTACGTGGCTGCAGAGGCCCTCTATGACCAATCCTCACCTACAGCTCAAATATTAAGTCATGGTAACTGTCTAAATTTAGGCCTAACAAAGAAGCGGTAATGTAATATAATATATAAACTTCATATAGTTATCTAATTGTATAATTCTAGACCCTTATGTATTATTTTAGACTTGTGACTCAATCAGTACTAGGCTTGGAAATGAGGTGGGAAAAGGAATTGAGAGTGAAAAAATCTCTCAGTAGAAGGAAGTATTGACGAAAAAATTTCTCATTTCTTCATCAAAAAAATCTCCAGACTGTTGACTGTGGTTCCTCCAATCTAAAGGTTATTGTTAGCACATTGCCCCGTTCACCTCCAGAGAAGGTTCGCATGATCGAATCTCTGCTATTAAAACCATATCTCAAGATGGACTCGACATTTCCTGGTAGTATCAAGAAAGAGCATATTTCAATAGGAATTCATCGCCTATTTAGACAATTGAGAATATCACCAGAATCCTTTGAGGAGTTTCTTCACTTCCTTCTTGGTGCAGGCCAAGATCAAGGGCTGGATAGAAATAATCTTTCGCGAGGTATCTTGAAGACCCCATTTATCTAAAAACCGTGGTTGGAGAATTCAACAATTCTTGCTATATCCTGTGACTGCCAACCGATCAAATTTTTCATGGACTTGATTCGGTAGTCATAACTTATCTGGCCTTCCACCTGTTACTCATGGCAGAACGTATAGGTCTGTGAGGCCAACGCCAGAGCTGATCCGACCGCGGTACAGATTCGCTTCCCTGCGGCCGCTCCAATGAGTGGTTAGGCCAAATATTCATTCTGTCCAATGGCAAGGCCGAACCCCAATTTCCAACCAAGTCTATACCCAGGCTTCGACCAGGATCTTGATCTCTTCCTTCGTTTCTCTGGTCAGGACTTCAAATCCTTGGCTGGATATCTGTGCGAGCGGTATAATTTTGGAGATAATCGACTCGGGTTTGATACCCTTGGACTCGATCCATGACATTGCAAGGTGGGGGTTTATGGAGTTCGTGCCGATCATGGTCGTCTCTCGGGTGACGAACCCGAGCATGTGCATTGGCACCCGATCTGTAAAGATTCCCACCACAACGACCTTACCCTGGTGCCGGACCGAGGAAAGGCAGTCCTTCAGGGTTGCCTCGATCCCCACCGCCTCGATAGCGACATCCACGCCGCGGCCGGCCGTCAGCTCCCTTATCCTCGCGGATATTCTGGTGTCCGTGGGATTCAAGACCGATGTGGCGCCCAGTTCTTCGGCCCTTTTTCTCCTTTTTTCCGAAACCTCCGTCATGTAGACAGTTTTTACGCCAATCGCCTTGAGGCCGAGAAGGAGCATAAGACCGACGGGGCCGGCACCTGCAATCATGACCGTATTTCCCGGTTCGATGCCGCCTCGTTCTATGGTATACGCTGCGCCTGCCAGAGGCTCCACCACGGCCGCACGCTTCCAGCTCATATTCTCTGGTATCTTGATCATCCGTTCCCGTGGACATACCATGTATTCGGCGTAGGCATCCTTTTCGAAGGCCATCACACGGTCCCCGACCTGAAATCCCTCTACCCCAGGGCCGACCTCAACGATTTCCCCACATGCCTCGTGCCCGAAAGGGCTCTGAGGAAAGAGACCGTGAAGGTATTCGTGCAGATCCGAGCCACAGATGCCGCAGTACTTGACCTTTACCTTTGCTTCATTAGGACTGGGCTTCGGTTCTTCGATCTCCTCCACCCGGAGATCCCTTATGCCATGGTATAGGGCCATTTTCATCGGTGCCTCCTCCGCTTGTTTTGAGCGCCACCGACCTGCCTCGTCCCTTTCCCAGGTGGGCGCTCAGGCCCAACTTAAAAGGATTCAAAGGTGTATGAAGTACCAGCTATTGCTGCCCGGGAGGTAAACCCTGTTAGATTTGACACGGGGCATCATACCCCGTGTTCACCCCGTTAAGTAGGGTTCCCATCGGGAAATCTAATGGGGCAAGCGCGGGATTCTAACAGGGTAAAGATTCATTCACAATCTGGGAAACATCCTTAATGGTTAACCTGTCCTCTAATCCTTCCTCTTTTACGGCATCCATGAACATTGTCATACAGCTGGGGCAGGCAACTGCTAACGTGTCGGCTCCAGTCTCATAGGCCTCTCTGACTCTAACCCTGCTGGGAATCTCTTCACCTCCTGCTAAGAGGTCCATAACAAAGTTGCCGCTGCCACCGCCACAGCAGAAAGAATCTTCCCTATTTCTTTCCATCTCTACCAGTTCAATCCCCGGGATGCCTTGCAGGATCTGCCTCGGTTCATCATATATCTTGTTATACCTGCCGAGGAAACAGGGGTCCTGATAGGTGACCTTGGCCTGGTTTTGGGAGAATCTTATCATGTTTCTCTTAATCAAATCGTAGAGGAGCTGAGTATAATGGTATACTTGAAAGCCTGCCCCAAACTCAGGATAGTTGTTTTTCATGGTGTTATACGCGTGTGGTGAGAGTGTGACTATCTTTCTTACACCAAGCTCCTTGAATCTCTGGATGTTCTTCTCAGCCAACATCTGAAATAGCCCCATCTCACCAAGCATATATACCTCGTTGCCACAACATTCCTCTTCCTTACCCAGGATTCCGAACGATATTCGTGCCTGTTTCAACAGCTCGGCAAGGCCTCTGGCCATTCTCTGCCCGTTCTCATCGTATGAGCCCAGACATCCTACGTAGAAAAGGTATTCGTCGCCTGGCTCATATCTGTTTATGCCACCGGCCCAGGTGTCCCTTTCAGCCCTGGGTAGTTTCAACGGATTCCCATATACCTGGACGGCTTCGAAGAAACGCCCTACCTCCAGTGGTATCTTGCTCTTTTCAACCATATCGCTCCTGGCCCCCACTATCCAGTCAACGATGTCGCCTGCAAACTTCATCGGACACTGTTCGACGCAGTTCTTACACGTCGTGCAGGAATACAAGATCTCCGCCAGGTGTTCTGACCAGTCGATCTCACCCTTGAGCCATGCATAGGTGAGCCACAACCGTCCAGCGGTGGAATAGCTTTCAAAACGGAACCTTCGGTAAGAGGGGCAGTTGAAATATGAATAATCAGTAGGGAACGTACAATATCCGCACCTGAAACATCTGTGGATTTGGTCAGCATATTCCTGCATCATTTCGCCTCCCAATTGCCTGGATTCATGATTCCGTTAGGGTCCAGGAGCCCTTTTAACTTTCCCATGAGCTCGAGGGTATTTGGGTCCATCCGTGCCATCATCATTTTCTGCTCATCAATGTTTGGCTTCCAGATGACTCCTCCCTGCTCTAGAGAGAACTCGGCTGCTTCATCCAGGGCCTTCTTGGCCCTATCCATCTCATCAGGATCGGCCCGATTGAAGGTATAGGAAAAGGAAAACATCATGCAGTGTCCCCCATTGATAACCCGTGCCGCGGAGGCGTAAGACAGATTGTAGTCTGAAGCCAGCTCTTCCAGTTTTCTAACAAAATCCGGATATCTGTCAACTGGGGCGATGGGGCCGCTATACTCAAATCCGCCTCCTTTTCTCACATCAGCAAATCTGGTTGTATCCTTTGACGGCATAGCCATCATGGGTGCCTTCATGTCTGGCGTGATACTTACGAACCCGCCATCCCTGCTGTCAAAATACTCCCAAAGCGTATCCCATGCCATCTTCGTCTTGAACTCGATCTCTTCCTCCGAGTCCCCGGTTATGAATACGAGTATAAAGAAATTCCCCCTAAACCTTAGGGGTATTGGCTGGGTCGAGATAACTATATCTTCCATCATCTCAGTATGGCCAAGCTTGAGCACGATGTCTGGGACCAGCTCTGCTCTATCCGTCAGGAATAACATGACATCTCTAATCCTCTTACACGGATACAGCTTCAGAGCCAATTTGGTGATGATGCCTGTCGTGCCAAACCATCCCAAAAAGAGTCCGGTCAGGTCAGGCAATGGAGGTCCTTTTGAGAACCAATATGGAGATACGGAACACGAGCCAATTCTGCAAATCTCCCCTGTTGGCAACACAACCTCCAGGCCGCTGACCATATCAGAATTAAAGCCGCGTTGCTGTGTCAAACGCCCCTGACCGTGTATCACTGCATTTGCCACTACTGTTGCTATTGGTGGTGAGTCAGGTATGCTATGTCTCAGCTTAGGATAATGCTTTTGCAGGTGGCTTTTCAGCACACCATGCGTAGTGCCACCTTCAACAATGACGTATCTGGCCTTCTCATTTACCTCTAGTATTCTCTCCATTCTTTTCATGTCCAGCACAATTCCACCCTTCTGAGGAATGACCAGGCCGGTCAGTGCCAGACCGGCTCCCTTGGGGACTACCGGTGTCTTCTCCTTGTTTGCCAGCCTTACTATCTGCTGTATCTCCTCAGTTGTCCTGGGCATCACCACATAATCTGGCTCATGTGGCTTCATCAAACCAGGGTCTCGGCCATAGAAATAACGGTCTTCTTTCTGATTTGAAACGTAATCTTTGCCAACTATTTTAGCCAGGGCCTCATATATGTCACTCATGCTATCATACCTCCAGTGCTGGCTTTTCACCTATCGCCAGTTTGCATATGTCGATCATATGAATTGGTTTTATACCTCTTTTGGCAACCTTCTCAGCCAAGGAATCCCAGCAAGCCGGGCAGTTAAATACGCAATATTCGGCCCCAACTTTTACCATATCGTCCATATTCCTTTTTTGCACATCATCTGCCAGCTCATAGCCTTTCGCCATCCTGATAAGCTCCGCACAGCACAGAGCATTTTCCCTGTCATACTCCCGTTCAACTCTATCAACCCCGATGAGCCCGAATATATCGTCTACAAAGTGGTCCGTGTCCGGGGCAAGTCGAACCGAGCAATTTCGCTGGTAGGCCACTTTCACATTCAGTGGCTTTATCTCGTCCTTATACTCTTTTAACTTATCATACAGATATTCGTAGTAATGAATAGGTTTGAACGGCACCTCGATGCCGTAGGCTGGCGCCAGCGATGTGAAGGTGCCATAACATTCGTCGTGGAGACATATGAGCTCCTTGATTGCCTGTTTCTGGATATTCTCTATTATCCTGGGAAGCCTTTCTTTTATTACCGACATCCTGGCATAATGCAAGTAAACAGCGTTGCAGAAGAACTCCTGACCAAAGATCGAGGACCAGGCAATATCCTCAAAGAGCTTCCCCCCAACTAGAAGGCCAAATGCCGGCAGGAAGCAGGACGATAATGCCTTCTCCTGAACCATACCCACCATGAACCTGCCTACCGGTTCACATTGGTTAATCCACATGGTGATGATAGGCCTGGGCGAAGGCAATATTCCTTTTTGTTCCTGGCGCTCGACGATCAAGTAGAACGGATGGTTTCCAAAAGGGCAATATTCCTCGCATGCGTAACAGGTCGTACAGGCCTCCAGCACAAAGGAATCTTCACCGTTAACTATCTTCTGCCATTCTGTTCTTGCCTTTTCTCTGTCTAAATCCATATACTGACACTCAACAAGGCAGCTAATCCCTTTGCAGTTTGAACATCTTGTTTTGTCAAATTTCAGTCCAGACATTTCCATATCCTCCCCTCATCACAGCATTATCCAAAAACACTGGCTATGTCAATAGTGCCGTGGCCAGATAAAGACGAAGGTCAGGCCTCATGCACCTGGTGCTTACGGGGTTTTCCCTCTCTCGTGCTAGCGGGGAATTCTTAGGAGCATTACCGGTTTGTTAAAGAAAAAAGTAACAGCGATTGATCAAGCCTAAAACCAGCAATTTAAGAGAGGGTATGGGTGTCTTTTTTTTGTTATGCCCTATAACATGGCGCCTAACTGGGCCGTTTCAAAATGGTTTATTTCTCCCCAAGCCTTAGAATCATAAGCTCCGTCTATATAAACCATTTTGAAACGCCCACTAATCTAGGCTATATGAGGCCCGCCCTGGCGCGAAGTCGCTGGAATATCGTATGATCACTATATTATTTCGCAGCTTAAGTCTACATACTAGTGCCTTACAAGCCAGCTCTGGGCC
>JABXJY010000074.1:7138-10288 GCA_013375385.1 Desulfobacterales bacterium | reverse complement strand
GCCTTGATATGACCTGACTGAGAGAGACCAAGTATGTTTCCCCCTCCTCTTATCCTCAGATCATTTAAGGCAATGTTGACTCCTGAGCCTAATTGAGAGAAATCCATCAAAACCTTTAGTCTCTTGTAGGCATCATTCGTCAGGGTAGAGCCATCTGAAATCAGGAGATATGCATAGGCCTTCACACTGGACCTGCCAACTCTCCCCCTGAGCTGATAGATCTCAGCCAGGCCAAAGCGATCAACCCGATTAATGATGATAGTATTGGCTGAGGGTATGTCCAGTCCTGAGTCTATTATCGTGGTGCATACAAGGACATCTGTCTCCTTGGCCAAGAATCTGATCATCGCCCTTTCGAGATCTCTCTCCTTCATCTGGCCATGGGCAATGTCAATCCTGGCCCTGGGAACAAGCCCGCTTATTTTATTCGCCATTGTCTCGATGGTCTGGACCCGATTGTGGACAAAAAAGATCTGTCCCCCTCTTTCTATTTCCCTTCCTATAGCATGAGATATAATACCGTCATTAAATTTGGTCACATATGTCTGAATAGATAGCCTGTCAGCAGGTGGGGTTTGAATGATACTCAGATCCCTGACCCCCACCAAGGACATATGGAGGGTCCTTGGAATAGGGGTAGCTGTCATAGCAATGACATCAACGAAATGCCGATACTTCTTGAGTTTTTCCTTGTGCCTGACCCCAAAGCGCTGTTCCTCATCAATGATCAGTAGGCCCAGATCTTTAAATAAAACGTCATGAGACAAGATTCTATGGGTTCCAATAATAATATCAATCTTACCAAGACGGAGATCGCTTATTATCCTTTTTTGCTCTGATCTGGGAATAAATCGACTCAGCACAGCGATCCTGACAGGATAAGAATCAAAGCGGCTTACAAATGTCTGGTAATGCTGCTCAGCAAGGACAGTTGTTGGAACAAGAAGAGCCGCCTGCTTTCCATCCATAACAGCCTTAAAAGAGGCCCTTATGGCCACTTCTGTTTTACCAAAACCTACATCGCCACAGATAAGCCGGTCCATTGGCCTCTCTGACTCCATATCGGTCAGTACGTCATCAATAGCCTTGATCTGATCTGGTGTTTCCTCATAATCAAAGGCCGCCTCAAACTCCCTGTAGTAATTATCCGCTCTTGAAAAGGCAAAACCCCCGAGGGATTTTCTCATGGCGTAGAGTTTGACAAGGTCTTTGGCTATCTTTTCTATTGACCTCTTGGCTTTTTTTTTCGCCACTGACCACGATTTTCCACCGAGCCTGTCTAACTGGGGACTCTCATCATCCAGTCCGATATATTTCTGGATAATGTTTATCCGATCTGCCGGGATGTAAAGGCGATCATTGTGAGCATAGTCAATAATGAGAAAGTCTCTTACCGTACCCCCGATATCCATCTTTGAGAGTCCGCCATAGCGCCCAATGCCGTGATCCTGATGGACGACTAAATCACCTACCTGTAATTGACTGAATGCAGTCCATGGGATGGCCTGCGTCCTGTCTCTTGCAGTCCTTGTTTCTCTCCCCTTTTTTTCTCCGAAGATCTCGTCTTCAGTAACGACTATGAGGCCTGAATCCAGGTATCTGAATCCTTGAGAGAGGTATCCTAGACAGATGAACAGACCCTTTTTCCTTTTTATCTGTGACCAATCGGGTAGTATCTCCAGGGCCATAAGTTGATAATTGACCAAGATCTCTTTAAGCCGCTGTGCCTGCTGTTCTGTTCTGCAGATGAGTATGATCTGATTCCCCTCCTCAATCCATGTCTTGACTTTGGCTGCCAAAGGGGCAAGTGAGACCTTTGGATGGCTCATATCCTTGTAGTCATATTCCATACCCGGCCCCAATGATTCCTTAAAATCTACTACCAATCCTGCCTTTCTGGGGCCAGCGCTGATAGTAAGATCGAGGCAATCAATCCTGGGATAGCCATCAAGGGCCTCTTCCAGTTCCTCCATACCGAGGAAAAGTCGATCAGTTTCAGGAAAGGGTTTGCCCTCTTCCAGGGCCTCATCCTGAAATCTTTCTCTCTCCCGCTCAAGCTTCTCCAAGACAGATCTGGCGCTGTCAGCAAAATCATCTGATTTGACAATGCATATATGACTTACTCTGGGAAGATAGTCAAAGATGGCATCGAGATGTGAATAAAAATGGTGTAACCATGCCTCCTGACCGGGAAAGCCACCTCCTGGTTCCAAACCTGCCGGAAGTCTCCCCATTGATCTGGCCCTCTTGATGTTGGAAGGGCTCAGAATGATTTCGCTTGCAGGGAGAATAGTGAGCTCCTTCACATCGGCCTTTGATCTCTGATTGACCGGGTTAAAAAGTCTTATGGATTCTACCGTATTGCCCCAGAATTCAACCCTGATAGCCGAATCATAGAGAGGTGGGTAGAGATCAACAACGCCACCTCTTACAGAAAAATCGCCCCTTTCCTCTACCAGTGAGGTCCGGAAATAACCAAGGGTCAGTAATTCTCTTATCATATCCTCCCTGTCAATCTCCTCATTAACAGCGATGTGGGCAACCGAGTTAAGGAGCGTCTCTTTCGGCAAAAGACGGGTCATGAGCGCATCTAATGAGGTAACAACAACTGGATCATTCGAGGTTGAGAGACAGTACAGGGCCTCTATCCTCTGGCTGATCAGCTCTTTTGGGGGGCTCAATCCTGCCAGGGGAGAAATGCCATAGGAGGGAAAAAGGAATACTCCCGTATTGTTCTCGTTGGTAAGAAAAAAACCCAGGTCCTTGTGGAATTGTCCTGCCTCCTCGGAGTCAGGGAGGATTATCAGACAGGGATGGACTATTTCGGTAAGGAGCTGAGATATTAGGTAGGCCAGGGCGGAACCAGTTATACCGGTTACCTCTACGAGCCTTATATTATCCTTTATTCCTCTCTTTAATCTTGTCAGGTTATCCATCTTCTCTGACACCAGTTATACATGGTGGCCAGTTCCCCGGCCATGCTTCAATCCTCTATCTAATTCCCACTACCTTTCATAAAATATGAAATATAGATGAACACAGGTTAGTGGTCAAGTGATTAAAGGGGTGGCTACAGAAATTCCCTGGGTCCCTAGAAAATTCCTGGTCCAGCAGATCTGAAAGATTACCAAGAAAAGGGAGTTCTTTTCA
>JABXJY010000074.1:0-7038 GCA_013375385.1 Desulfobacterales bacterium | reverse complement strand
CAGAAATTCCCTGGGTCCCTAGAAAATTCCTGGTCCAGCAGATCTGAAAGATTACCAAGAAAAGGGAGTTCTTTTCAACCTTATTCCAGGCGCTTTGCTTTGCAGGGCGCTATCCCTTTGAGGTGTAGATTGCCGAGCATCATACTTATAAAGACAATGGAGCATGGCGCCTACCGGTGCGAAGGAGAGAAAGGGAAAGCATGAGCAAGAATGAGCACTCTTGAAAGCCGGAGGGCAGAGCGTAGATGTGGTTGATTTAGGAGGCAAGTTCAGATATCTTTAGCTTGCCAGAAAACAAATGAAAAGATAATTTAGCTCAATCTGGTAGCTACGTTTGTAAAAGAGCGCCTCAAAATGCCGGTAGTGCACATGAGGTGACTTGTTGAAACCGAACAAGTTGGATGGAGGGCCTAACAAAGGTTAAAACTTAAGTTAACTCCTTGATTTTGAATAGGAAGGGTGGGTTATGGCTACTAAACTACTGATTATCGGGGGCGTGGCCGGCGGGGCTACAGCCGCGGCCAGGGCCCGCAGGCTGGATGAACAGGCCGATATCATTCTATTTGAAAGGGGAGAGCACATCTCCTTTGCCAACTGCGGGCTGCCCTATTATATCGGGCAGGTGATCAAGGATCGCAGCAACCTCCTGGTGACCACTCCCAAGGCGTTCAGGGACCAATACAATATGGACATAAGGGTTTTCTCCGAAGTCACTGCAATCGATACAAAGAACAGGGAAGTCGAGGTAAAGAATCTCAAAACAGGAGATAGTTACAGAGAAAGCTACGACAAGATCATTCTCTCCCCGGGAGCAGAACCCCTCAGGCCGCCTTTCGAAGGCATCGACATGGAGAACATTTTCAATCTGCGAGACATCCCTGACGCAGAGCGTATCAAGGCATATGTCGATACCAAAAAGCCTGCCTCAGCGGTGATTGTCGGGGGTGGTTTTATCGGCCTCGAAATGGCGGAGAACCTTGTGTACCGCGGTGTGAAGATCACTATCGTCGAGATTCTTGACCAGGTAATGCCCCCCCTCGACTACGAGATGGCTGCCATGATTCACCCTCATCTAAAGGAAAAGGGAGTCATATGCGAATTAGGGAACGGGGTTAAGTCCTTTTCCAAGGATGGAGACCGCATAATCGTGTCTACTGAAAAAGGGCACGCAATCGAATGCGATATGGTCATACTATCGATTGGTATCAGACCTGAAAACAGGCTCGCCAGAGAAGCAGGTCTTGAAATAGGTGAAGGCGGGGGCATAAAGGTGGACGCCACAATGAGGACCTCTGACCCGAATATCTACGCGGTCGGAGATGCCGTTGAAATCAAGGATTTTATTACCGGATTGCCCACGATGACGCCGCTGGCCGGGCCGGCAAATAAGCAGGGCCGGATCGCCGCAGACAACGCCCTGGGGCGTAAATCCATATTCAAGGGTACCCTGGCAACATCTGTGGTCAAAGTATTTGATCTGACTGTTGCCTGGACCGGCGCTAGCGAAAAAGTCCTGAAGGGTAGCAAAATCCCCTATCTGGTGAGCTACACGCACTCCGATTCGAACGCTTCCTATTATCCTGGTGCAGAGACAATGGCCATAAAGCTGATTTTCTCACCGAGTAGCGGCAAGATCCTCGGCGCACAAATCGTTGGCAAGAAAGGGGTAGATAAACGTATAGACGTCCTGGCCACGGCTATCCACGGAGCAATGACGGTTTACGCCCTTGAGGAACTCGAGCTGGCTTACGCCCCTCCTTACTCCTCAGCAAAAGACCCGATCAACATAGCTGGTTTTGTCGCCGCAAATATTCTGAAAGGCGACGTGGAAAACATTAACTGGAACGAACTCGACGATCTTGACAGGGACAAAGACCTTCTTATAGACCTGCGAAACAAAAAGGAGCTTGATACTTCTGGGGTTATTAAAGGGGCATTGCATATACCGCTGCACGTGTTGCGGGAAAAAATGACCGAACTTGATAAGGATAAGAACTATGTTCTTTGCTGCGCAGCAGGACGCAGAAGCTACTTAGGCTATCGCATTCTCGTGCAAAACGGCTTCAAGTCCAGAAACTTGAGTGGCGGCTATAAGACCTATTCAGGAGCCAAGGAAAACATCAGGATACCGTAATGTTTCAAGAGGTAAACGGATAAAGAAAGAACAGGATCATTTAATATCCTACACCCTTGAACCGGATAGATCATCAAAGGCGTATTGCAAAAACTGGGCAAGATTAAATGCAACGAGGAATATATCCTATGCACCGACAAAGAAAGATGGCTCTGAAGTCAGCTGAACATTTTCCAGGTGACTTAACCTCAGATCAAACAATTTGCTAAACTTATGACTAGAGAATGCATTCTTTAATAAAATTAGATTGATAGGAAGTAAGAACTTTGGCAACAAGTCTGTGAGATGCTGATACGACATTATCTAAAGCCTTCCATTTGCCTAGCAATAATAGCTTTTTGAGATTATAAGGAGTCGATATAATGGTGCTATGCCAAACAAAAAGCAGACTTTTTCCCTTCATCGACCCATAGGAACGGTCTTAGCAAAATCAGCAGTCTCGGTCCAATATATAATGTTAGCTGTGGTCTTAGATTTTTATGGCCTAGGGAGGAGCTATGAAAACACTTCGACATATTGGCTCGCTGGCCTTCGTGCTCGGGCTCTTCGTTGCAGTATTTGCTGGGATACCATGGTACGTGATCGTTGCCGATGATCCGGTCCTGCCCTGGTGGCTCAGGATAGCAGTTTTCTGCCTTCTGGGAGGTATTCTTGTGGTTCTGCTGACCGTGGCTGTCGAACAAAGGAAGGATAAGACGTCAGGAGGGCGGCCACTGCCTACTGAGTCTGATCGCACGGTTTTGCTATTGAATTCCGCTGCACTACCAGGGCGAGAGATCACGGAGGTTCTCGGTCTCGTCCAGGGCCATACGGTATTTGCTATCTGGCTTGGCAAAGATCTATCCGCCATAATCAGGTTGATCCTTGGCGGCGAATTGACTGAATACACTGAGATGATGGGAAGGGCTCGGGAAGCAGCTACTGATAGGATGATCACCCAGGCTGCAGAGATGGGGGCGGATGCAATAATCAATGTTCGCTATATGACTACGAGTGTTGTGGGGAGTGCGGCTGAGCTTTTAGTTTACGGCACAGCTGTCAAGCTCAGCGAATAGATGGCCTTGCAGGAGGATATTGATATGGTTTAGGATCACGGCCTTATGCTTAAGCCACCCAAAACATCAGCTACCTAACCGCTCAAGCGGACCCGGTACCCAGGCCGCTTAGCCGCAACGTTGATATTACACGACACTTCGATAAATCACTTAAAACCTTGGCTGGTTTATTCACGTACACACTGAGGCTTTGATCTCCTCGCGGTATCTTGTAAACTATGGCATGAGCAGGAAATCCCACTTACTCTCCTGTGCCCTCTCATGGACGCCCTTGAGAGGTCCCCTGAAAAAAACCGGCTGTGCCTGATTTCTCTAAAGTGTGAGATATCCATCAGGGGCGAGGCTGGTTGCCAACATCACCATATTGATATCACGATGCTCCGTCCAGGTGTTGGCATCTCTGTGTTCAGGCCAAAACATCTCGATTTCTTCACGCAACGGTGCATACTGCATCAGGCGCTCAAGGCGCGAATGCAGTGGATGTGCTTTATTGAAGAGGTCGGGATTTTGCCTAATCAATCCCTTCAGTTTTTCAACTGCCCGCAGTCCAAGAGACAATCCCAGCTCCCGAAATGCGAGACGGTAATCAGCAGGAAGCCTCAATGGACTCTCTCTCGCGTAGGCTCCCGAACCCTGCAGAGCAGAATCCAATAGAATCTCCAGCAGGTCGGTGTGCTCAAAATTTCCGTGAATAATCAATTGCCCAACTCTGAAGGCATCACTCAAGAGACCGCCAATACCGAGGGGGTCATCGGTGGCCCAGCTCTTTCCTTCACATATACTGGCCATGTCGGTAATCTCAGCGGTGAGATCCGGCCACGGTGATGTCTCACTATCTTTCGCTGGCGTTGCCTGAAGCTGATGGTAGGTGATGAATCCGTCGAGGGGATCGTGATGTCCCATGGATGGTACGAGCGGATAGGAGAGGTCTATGCTCATCTTCCAGTACATGCGTTTTGGACCGCCAGAGGATGGAACATAGGTAAACCTGGCATGGGCCGTTTTCGCAAGCTCTATCGCCCACCCATTGTATGTTGCATCTCCCGTGACCCTGCTTACACGATTGAGGGCGTGCATCCATTTTGTCAGGTAATGATAGTACTGTCCATCCCGATCCCATTCCAAGCCCTCATCGAAGGAATCAGCAGGTCCCCGTTCGTTTGTTTCTTTACCGATCCTCAACCCCCCCTTCGTGGGGTGCAGTGTGCCCTCCTGGTCATCGAGGCCGCTGATCCAGCCGGTTCGGGGGTCGTCTTCACGGTGCCGGCCGAGAATGTTGTGAACCTGATCGACGAGGCGCAGTGCGAGACGGGTGTATTGTTCATCACCCGTTTGACGATAGAGCTCCAGGAAGTTGCAAACGGCAAAGGCGTCAGTCCATAAGTAGCGCCGTGGCGGGACCTTTCCGGTCGGTGAAAGTCCGGTCAGCGTGGCAAACCCGGTCATGATTTCTCTGACCGTAGCCGTGGGTGCATTTTCTCTCATCTTTCCTCCAAACCTATCTCGCCATGGCCGAGGCCTGATCCTGATTCTTTCCCCATGTACCAAGCTTAACGCTTTGCGCAGGGCGTCGGTAAGCCTTGAAAATCACTCCAGGCACCCTCATGGACCAAAGGGCCCATGATTTCTGTCCCCCATTTGATCACAAATCCGCATCGATGTAAAATAATTCATAGGGGAGCTCGATCATGGTGAGTGAAGATTCGACCCATGGTGGAAATGGGACCAAAAGCTTGTACGATCCCATAAAGAGAGCGGAGGAGACGGCCCGGATCGTATGCAGGGGCAATCACAGAAGATAGTACCGGTTCCGGCCGCCCGATTCTTCTCCAGGTCCCGGGGCAGATTCCGGGAGATATCCGCTTCATCCTCTTATCTCTCCAAACAAGAGACTTTATTTGGCCAAGTCCCGATGGAGAGGATAAGATAAACATGGGGCAAGCCAGATTTCCCTTTATTGTCCAAAGATCACCCCTTTTCTCTTCAAACTTTCTATTTCTTCAAGAGAGAAGCCTTTCTCCTTGAGCACCTGAGTGGTATGCTCCCCCAATACTGGTGGTGGGAGCTTAACCCCTCCCGGTGTCTCTGAAAGCTTCCATGGTGGGGAAAGAAGCTTTATTTTACCGGCCTTGGAATGATTGATTGTCACCACCATATCAAGGGATTTAACTTGTGGATCCTCGAACATCTCCTCAATAGTATTAATTGGGCTAACAGGGACCTGGTGCTCCTCGAATATCTCAATCCATTCCTCTGTAGTTTTGGTGGTGGTTACTTCCTCTATCATTTTTTCTACTTCATAACGATACTCTACTCTGTACAAGTTTTTACTTAAATTCTCGTCTGTTATCCATTCTGGCTTACCCAGGGCCTTACAGAATCTAGCCCATAGTTGGACACCACCGATTACCGTCAACATATAGGAATCACGAGTTTTGAAGGCCTGTGAGGGCATTAACTGGGGATTTCTGGTACCCAGGCCCATAGGGACTTCACCGGTCATAAAGTAAATGCCTACAAGGTTTGCCATGATGGCAATGGTCGACTCCAGGAGAGATGTTTCCACCCTTTGGCCTTGGCCTGTTCGTTGTTTGTGATACAGAGCGGCCAAAATAGAGAATGCCTGAAACATGCCTGAACCGAGATCAACAATCTGAGGCTGGATTTTGGCAGGCTCTCCTCCAGGCTCTGTCGTGATACTCACCAGACCAGTAAGTCCTTGCACTATAAGCTCAAATCCTGGCCTATCCCGATAAGGGCCCTTATTGCCAAATGCACTAAGAGATGAATAAATGAGATCTCCCTTTATTTTTTTCATCTCTTTATAACCCAGCCCCAGCCTGTCCATAACGCCGGGCCTAAAACTTTCAGCCACAACATCGCAACCTCTTGCTACTATACGCCGTATAACCTCCACGCCTTCTTTTTTCTTAAGATCAACGCATATACTCTTTTTATTCCTGTTGACACAGAAGAAATAGGCGCTCTCACCCTGCTGGAAGGGGGGACCACTTCCTCTTGTTGAATCCCCAGTTATTGGAGGCTCGACTTTTATTATTTCTGCTCCCAGATCTCCCAGAAGCATTGTTCCAAAAGGTCCGGAGAGAACCTGGGTGAAATCGAGAACTTTGATTCCTTCCAATGGACAGGTATGGTACATTTCCACTTCTCCCAAAATCAAATTTTATCTAATTCCTCGTTTTGCATATCAACTCACTTATAGGGTTCTAAGCCCCTTTTCATTATCCAAATCCGCCAGAATATTCTTATGCTGCCTCCTTTTAGACGACTGGGTGTCCATCGACCATCGCTCCCGCGGAAGCACCCCCATCGTTTTCATTCTTGAGATTTCCCCAAAGATTTCGCGCTGCTGGGTAAAGTGCGGATCGCATTCACCGTGAAGCTGCGGCATGTCTATCACTGAATTCTCCTTGCAAGGCCGTGGATAGTAGACGTTGTGTGGCTGGGAAGCCTACCCCAGAGGGTAATCGCCCAAATTTATTTATTCTTCCAATGCTTCTCAAAAGGATGGGCAGGGTGTAGAAACCCAGCATCACACGGTGGGAGGTGATCAGATAATTTATGATTCCCACGATAACAAACAGAAAAAAATCAGCCACAGCTCTTTCTTCACTGGCTCTAACTGGCGCACCAATCTTGCTTTCCAGTTTGGTCTTCCTAGATCTGGTTCAAGTAAGAGAAGAGGCTTCTGCGATGGTTGACTGCTTTTTTGAGAATCTCTGGGCTTACTGATATCCATAACTCCTCAACTATAAGAGTTTGCCTTTAGGGCAAATATAAGGGAGAGGCACATGTGAGTCAAGTGAGAACGTGTTTCAAGACCTAGTA
>JABXJY010000327.1 GCA_013375385.1 Desulfobacterales bacterium | reverse complement strand
ATGGCGGAGGTCGATTCAAGGATGTGATCACGGGGCTCCATCTGGAGCGAATGCTTGACACTTCGGGCCCGACAGGAGGACACGTGATTCGTCCCTCCAACTACAAAGAGGCCAAACGGGTGGCTTTCATCCAGTGCGCCGGTTCGAGGGATGAGGCCAAGGGGATGCCTTACTGCTCCCGGTTCTGCTGCATGTACACGGCCAAGCAGGCCATTCTGCTCAAGGACCACGTTCCCGACAGCCAGTCCTACATATTTTATATCGACATTCGAACTGCTGGGAAAGACTATGAAGAATTTTACAAAAAAGCCCAGAGAGAGGCAGGGGCCATCTATATTCGTGGACGGGTATCCAAGATCTATGAGAAGGGAGACCAGTTGGTCGTTCGCGGGGCGGACACCCTGACAGGAGAGCAGATCGAGGTGGAGGCGGATCTGGTGGTACTGGCGGCGGCGGCTGTTCCGAGGGATGGAGCTAAAGAGTTGGCCAAGATGCTGAACATCCCTCACGATGCCTATGGTTTCTTTACAGAGGCCCACCCCAAGCTTCAGCCCGTAGAGAGTGTGACCAAGGGGATCTATCTGGCCGGGGCCTGCCAGTTTCCGAAAGACGTACCCGATTCTGTGGCCACGGCGGGGGCGGCATCCATCAAGGCCTGTTCCATCTTGTCTCAAGATGAACTGACCATCGACCCAAAGATTGCCTATGTGGAGACCGATATTTGCAGTGGATGCCTGGACTGTCTCAAGGTCTGCCCCTTTGATGCCATCGAAGCCGAGGTGGTGAATGGAAGAGAGGTGGCCAGCATTGTTCAATCCCTCTGCCATGGTTGCGGGAACTGTGCCTCTACGTGTCGAACCAAGGCAGCCAATGTAAGGGGATTTTCCGATGATCAGATCTACGCACAGATTTCCGCCCCTTTTTCAGCAGTAGAGGAGAAGAAGGTTGAGGGTTCTAAATAGGCAGGAAAACGTTCACCAGTTCAGAGGCGAAATCCTCGCCCTCAGCGGTGAGGACGCATCCCGTTGCGTCCAATGCGGTAAGTGCACGGCCAGCTGCCCCATCGCTCCGGAGATGGACTTGAAACCCAGTCAGGTTCTCAGGCATATTCAGATCAACTCCAGCAAACCGGTTCTCCAGTGTTCCACCATTTGGCTCTGTGCATCTTGTGAGACCTGCTCTTCCCGATGCCCTGAGGGGATCGAAATTGCCACCGTCATGGACACCCTCAGGAAGTTGGCCGTCGATGAGGGCCTGGCGACGGGTCAGAAGCAGATCGTGGCTTTTGACGAGATCTTTCTCGATTCCATTAAGCGGTTCGGCCGAGTCCACGAATTGGGGCTGGTTATGCGCTACAACATGGTCTCTCGTCAACCCTTGAAGGATGCCCATCTGGGTCCCCTGATGCTGGGGAAGGGGAAACTCAGTCTGTTCGCCCACAGGGTCCGGGAAAAGGCAACTCTCAAGGAGATTTTCCGGAAGAGTCGAAGGTTCTTGGAGAAACGGGAGTAAACGCCCCAGCGAGGAAGTGACATGAAGGTTGGCTACTATCCGGGTTGTTCTCTCGAGAGCACGACGAAAGAGTTTGACCTCTCTTTTCGGGCAATCTGCGAGGGCTATGGGATTGATCTGGTGGATATTCCGGATTGGAACTGTTGCGGAGCTAGCCCGGCCCACCAGCTCAGCGAGGAGCTGGCCTTTGCCCTCCCTTATCGAAATCTGCTCAACGCGGAGGAAGCGAGCCTGAATACGGTTGTCTCCCCGTGCCCGGCCTGTTACAGCCATCTGCTCCATACCCATAAGACGGTGGGTGAAAAGACGGGTTTGAACAGTCGGTTGACCGAAATGGTTGGCAGGACCTACCAAGAAACAATAACCTCTAAACACTTGCTTGATTTCCTCTTCCGTGACATCGGCGTGGAGAGGATACGTGAGAGTGGCGAGAAACCGCTGAAGGGTCTGAGAGTGGTTAGTTATTATGGTTGCCTGACAAGGCTGCCGGGTGTAGACATTGATGATGCGGAAAACCCAACCATGATGGATGAAATCATCTCTGCCCTCGGCGCAGTTCCTCTGGACTGGTCCCACAAGACGGAGTGCTGCGGAGCGAGTCTCTCCATCACACGAACCGATATCGGCCTCCGGCTGGCGAATGAGATTCTCGAGGCAGCTAAGGATGTCGAAGCCGATTGTATTACGGTGGTTTGTCCGCTGTGTCAATCCAATCTGGATATGCGCCAGCCCGATGTGGAGAAAAAATATAACCGTTCATACAACCTACCTTTGATCTACCTTACTCAACTGGTCGGGCTCAGTTTGGGAAAAGGCTTCAAGGATCTTGGCCTTGACAAACTCATAGTGGATCCGATCCCGTTACT
>JABXJY010000073.1 GCA_013375385.1 Desulfobacterales bacterium | reverse complement strand
TTCAATTTCCTCCCCGCCCTTAACAAGTCTGAGGTAATAGCTTAACCGATTTTTTATTTCTGTTACGTTAGCCTTTATCACAAAATACCTCCTTGAAACATGATGATTTCATTAATGGTTGGGATCAGCCAATCATAGTGAGAAGCGACTAAGAGCGCTGTTTGCGGTAACGGATGCAGTACCGAAGTGGGTGATATTGACAGAACCTGCTCTAGCCAATTTATTGTTGCAAAAGCCTTTCTTCTATCTCCTCAGAAACCTTGTTCATATTACCCCAGAGGATGCATTGAGTGGGGCAGGCCGTGCTACATGCGGGCTCTTCATTCATCTTGAGCCTTTCATAGCAGAGGTCGCACTTCACCGCCACCTCCCGCTCCTCATCGAACTGCATGGCCCCAAAAGGACAGGCCTCGATGCATGCCTTACAGCCGATACACAGGTCTTCCTTTATGTGGACTATCCCTGTCTCATCCCTGAAGATGGCGTCTTCCGGGCATGCATCCTTACAGGGGGGTCTGGCACAGTGGTGGCAATAGATGGGGATATAGGAGGGTGCTCTCTCAATCACCTTTATGAATCGGGGTCCCACATCGAGCTCATGTTCCTGCTTGCATGCAACCTCACAGGCATGGCAGCCCATGCAATCCTTTTGAAAGACAATCAAGGAGACCTTTTCCATATCATCTCCTCCTATTCATCCTCGCAGGGTGATATGTTACACAGAAGAACCCTGAGGCTCGTAGCGCCCATAGCAGGGTCATGGCTCTCGGGGTCATTGTCGGTAAGGATATTCACATTTGCGATATCCCAGCCGTGGCCTGGATCTTTTATCTCAGGAAACCACCAACCGTGTTCGGCTACCATGACCCTGGGATCGATTCCATCGTTCAGTTTGGCCCGCTGCCGTATGCGTCCCCTCGGGGTCTCTATATATACCCACTGCCTTTCCCCGATCCCCTGTCCTTTTGCTGTGTCGGGGTGGATCTCCACGATTGGATCGGGCCTGATTTCCCTCAACCATGGGATCATGCGATGCTCAGAGTGGAAGAAGACAGGAGTCCTCAGACCTGCATTCAGGATGTAGGGGTAGCGGTCAAGGAGGTCGGGCCGGGACATGGGGCTTTCCGGAATTTCTGTATAATGGGGTAGGGGGTCATATCCCCACTTCTCCAGGATGGTGGAGTAGAGCTCCACCTTGCCCGTAGGGGTAGAAAAACCCTTCTCCAAGTACTTACGGTATCTCATTTCACCCTTAAGATAGCCATGTTCCTTAAATTCCTCCCAGGTCAAGCTTGAGGGTTCCAGCAGGTAGTCAAGGGCATCCTCAACCGTGTCCCACCACTCCTGTCCCATTCGTTTGCCCAGCTCAAGGAATATCTTGTGGTCCTGCCAGCACTCCCCAATTTCCACTGCCTTCTGCCTGGCCAGGATGAAGCCATGTCGTTTCCAATTATCCGCCACGTGGTTCTGCTCGAGCCAGGTGCCGGCCGGGAGGAACATATCAGCCAGTTCCGCTGTTGGAGTGAGAAAGAAATCAATAACCGCGAGGAATTGGAGGTTTTTCAAGGCCTCATAGACCTCTCTGGCATTTGCCCTTGTGGTTACGGGATTGCTGCCGCACAAAAGCCCTGCCTTCAAGGGATATGGTTTTCCGGTCAGGATCGCGTCCCATGCCGCCTTGGGCGTAATAAGGGCCACCCGTGAGGCCAGCTTGTATTGGTCCCCTCCTAACCGCTTCTTTCGCTGCTCGGGGGGAAGGTCTTTGTGACGGGAAAATTCCGACACTGTCCTCACCGGCGGCGGTACAAAGAAGACGTTTCCCCCGGACACATCCAGGTTGCCTGTGACTGCCATGAGACCCGTAAGGAGGCGCGTGCAATCAGTACAGTTGAGGGTTTGTTCTGTGGGCACTCCCCAGTTGATGCATGCAGGCTTTGCGGTGGCATACATCCTTGCCGCCTCACGGATCAGCTCCTTTTTCACCCAGGTAATTTCTTCTACCCTCTCAAGGGGGTACTCCTTGACCCTCTCCACAAAGGCATCCCATCCGTGGATGTATTGTTCAACAAAGTCTGTATCATAAAGCTCCTCTTCAATGATGACATTGTGGAAACCCAGGGCAAGGGCTGCATCTGTGCCAGGACGAAGTTGCAGCCAGAGATCGGCCTTGTTGGCGAGAAAACCCTTTCGAGGATCTATGACAATCAGCTTGCTTCCCTTTCTGTAAGCCCTCCAGAATACCTCACCTTTGTATTCATCAGGGTTGGTCCATTGGGGGTTACAGGCCCACATGACAATACACTTTGGTTCACCTTCGTAGTCACAGACAGGGAGATTTCCGCAGGTAATGAGAGTTGCCCCGACTCGTGAGACGTAACACATGTGCCCTGCGGTAAGAACATTTGGTGTGCCGAGGAGGTTGGCAAATCGGTAGAGATGGCTCTCGTAATCCCTCCCTGTCCCCTGCCCGATGACGATGGATTCAGGACCATATTCCTTAATGACTTCTTTGAACTTTCCTGCCACGGTATCCAGGGCCTCATCCCAGGTGATCCGTTCCCATTCTTTGCCGGTCTTTTTCATGGGATAGAGGACCCTATCGGGATGGTAGGCCAGTTGGGTGATGGCCAGGCCTTTGGCACACATGCTGCCGTGGCTTATCGGCGATTCGGGGTCTCCCTTGACCCTTATCACCTTGCCATCCTTGACATGGGCGATGACACCGCAGCCTCCATGGCAGCTGCGGCACGCCGTCCGAGTCTTCTTTACTTCACCCATTGTTACCTCCTTTTCCGATCCATGATCCCGGCTACTTCCAGTATACTATCCATTGAGAGGCAAGTTGAGTTTGAGCGTATGGTAAGGGCTCCTGGCAATGACATGATTACAACTTTGGTGCCACCTGCCTGCTTCCCTTCAGGCGATGGAAGCATAGGATAAAGGTCCTTGTGTGTCAACGGAAAAGGCATCGCAGGATAAGGCAGTTGCCCTTGATAAAACCCTCCCATTCCTGGAGGGATGTGGTCCCTGCCCAGGACATCCTGGCCACCTGATCGGCAATCAGAGGCAGGTTTCTATCAAGAATCGGCAGAGGACCCCGGGCGTGCACCCGGGGGTGAATGCCTTGCAATGTATATTACCCGTCCTTGAGGCCTTTTCTTCGGTTCCAGGGCTCCCGGCCTGGTCTTTTCTACGACTTATCTGCGGGGGAGTTTTGCCCCCTCCGCATTCCCCCGACAAATCGGGGGCTGCGGTTTCCCCCGCTGATAAGTCGTGAAAAGGACGGCGGCCTCCCACCAGTCTCTCAAAAAAGACCTCAAGGCCGCGCTTCACCTCCAAGCGCCAGGAGCATAAGCCCGTGGGTGTCTATTTTGGGGGTTGACATTGGATAAGGTTAGGCGTAAACGGAAGATTATCAGACATGAGCCTGGTTAAGGAGTAGGCCTATGAAGGTTGGCGAATGGATGGAAAGAAAGCTCATCACCATCGACCGGAAGACGACTATTCAGAGAGCGATTTTGCTGATGAAGAAGCATTCCATCCGTCATCTTCCCGTGATCGACGAGGGGCGATTGGTCGGATTGGTGACAGAAGGGGACATGCGTCAGGTCTTTGTCGCCTCTCTCATCGAGGAGCTGAGCATCGACGACGTCATGATCAAAGACCCCGTCACCGTTAAATCGGACGCCGAGATTGATGACGCAGCACGGCTCATTTACTATAACAAGATCGGTGGCCTTCCCGTGGTGGATGAGGATCAGCGGCTTTTAGGAATCATCACCGTCGCCGACATCATGGCTGCCTTCATCGAACTGATGGGGGTCTTGAAATCCAGTTCGAGGATTGATGTCGTCCTTGGCCAAGATCCAGAGGCCTTTGAGGAGGTCTCGAGGATCATCAGTTCCAAGGGAGGAAAGATCATCAGTGTGGGGATGTTGCCACAGTCCGACAGGAAAGAGAATATCTATTTCTTTCGCTTGAAGAAGCGCCGGATTGGCAAGATCGTGGATGCCCTCGGAGAGGCTGGCTACACGGTTATTGCCTCGATGGAATAGTCCCTCTTCTTGCCGATCAGACCGGCCACCACCTTAAGGCGATCGTTTTCGCCGAGAGTCCCTTGCATGTAAGAAGGGATTCGAAGCCTTCCAAAGAGATACAGTAGTTCATTGGGGCACCTACTTTTTCTTATGCAACAGTTTAAGCCTGAGCCTGAGATAGGCCTCTTCCGCCTTTTCGTCGTCTGAGGAAATACTAACGATCTTTTTATACAACTCTAGGGCTCTGTCCAGATCCCCTGCCTCCTCCTTTAGCTTAGCCAGCTGGTGGAGAAGAGTAGTATCATTTGGCCTCAATTTGAGGGCTTTTTCCATCTCTCTCATAGCCAATTCATTTTTCTCTAATTTGAGGTAGGCCAGTATGAGATACTGTCGTAGCTCGAAGTCTTTTGGGTTTGCCTTCACACCCTTGAGCATATATTGAGCCGATTGTTCAAATTCAGATCGGTCCACGAGGTATTGAAAGATGTATCTATAGTAGGAAATCTTTCTCGGTTCAAATTTGATCAGCTCCACTGCCTGCTTGAAGGCAAGATCACCCCTTTTTTGCCTCTGATAGATATCAAAAAGGGCGTCTCCGGCCTGTACATCTTTAGGGTCAATCTTTACCAATCTCTCAAGGTGAGAGCGAGCCTTTTTCAGATTTCCTCTCTCTGCCTCCAGCACCCCAAGATTAAAAAGGAGGGTTGTATTCTTCGGGTCATGAGATAAGATCTTCTCATAGATCGTTTTCAGGGCATTCTTATCACCTCCTTTTTCTACTATAGTGGCTAAAACTGTAAGGGCCTCCAGATGATTTGGATCCATTTTGAGGATTTCTTCTACATACCTTTTGGCTTGTTTTAGCTTGCCCTTCTTGAGCAAAGACTGACCAACCCGTAACCTGCCTTCAATATCGTCCTTTTTTAAGTCAAGTGCCAAACGTAGGTAGTTTTCGGCCAACTCATGTCTTTTGAGCTCTTCGTATATTGATCCTATATTGTAGTAGAGGTCTGGATCTTTTCTGTCATATTTCGCTGCCTTAAGATACCAGTTGAGGGCCTTTTTTTTCTGACCAGCCTGAAATAACAGATACCCTATGTTCTTCATGGCTACTGTCTTTTCTTCCTTTGATAATCTCGGAAGTATAACAGTATATTCATGTGCAGCTTCTTTTAATCTGCCCTGTTTTTCGAGAAGCCCTGCAAGGCGAAGCCTGATCTCCAGATCTTCAGGTGTCTTTACGAGGATTCTCTTTAAGGTAGTAATAACCTTATTGTAGTCGTTCAGGTGTTCATAGGCATCCACAAGTTTTTTCATAAAGTCTAAATCCTCTTTTTCTGCGATGATATCCTCGATGACACGAGCTCCTTGTTTCCACTTCTTAAGGGCTAGATATTCATCTGCCAATCTAATCTTAAGCCGAAGACTATCCTCCACCTCTTTAGTGGCCAGATTCAAGAAGTCTAACCTTTTCTTAGGATCTATTATCCTGTTTGCCTTTTCTAACCAGTCTTCTCCTGTAGGAGAGATCACCAGACTTACCTTACCGATACAATCATTCCGGTGCTTGATCTTTATCGTGTAGGCATAGTGGTGAAAGATATCTTGGCCAGGAAGGAGTTTTGCTAGGACCATCTCCTCGGAAAGGGCATTAACATCAAAGCCCTCAGAAAAGAGCCTTATGCCCCTATTAAAGGGGACTGACGTAGTTATCTTCACAATCTTAAGGGTGTCAGAGGGATGAGTGTGGAGGGCTTGGTCGGCAGTGAGCCTCTTATTGGTCCCATTGTGTTCAATTATTATGTGGTTGAATACGGGGACTGGATTAAGCAGCCTCTTTATTGATAGCCTGAAGTAGGTGCTGCCAAGGCCGCCAAAGTGGAGATAAAGAGATCCGGATAAGAAAAGAAGTGCCAATAAGAAGATAGTCCTTGTCCTTCTTCTCTTTCTCCAGTGCAGAGTTTCCTCTTTAAACAATTAGCTTCCTCTCCCTCGCGTCTTATTCAGAGCGGCACCTCTTTCCCATAGTTGACCCCTCCAGATTAGAAGGGCAGGGCTTGCCACGTAGATAGAAGAATAGGTGCCGACCAGTATACCGACTAAGAGAGCAAAGGCAAAATCATGGATAACACCACCACCTAAGATAAAGAGGGACACAACAACGATGAGGGTAGTTGCTGATGTAAGCAGGGTTCGACTGAGGGTCTCATTAATACTCTGGTTTATCACCTCGGCAAAATCGCGACTCCGGTAACGTCTGTAATTCTCCCTGATCCTATCAAAAACAACAATTGTATCATTCAGGGAGTAGCCAACTATGGTCAGGAGGGCGGCTACAACGGGTAATGTTACCTCCCGATTAGTAAGGGCAAAGGCTCCTAGTGTTACGATTACATCATGGAACAGGGCAATAATTGCACCGAGGGCGTATTCCAAGCGCAGGAACCAGCAGAGGCCGATAGTAATGACGAGGGCAACGGCAATGAGCCAGATGATGCTCATTCCCAGGGCCGAGATTGTATAGACTCCAAAAGCAAGGGAGGCTGCCATAATTATACTTATTGTCCACTTATATTCAAACCTGCCGGATATATATATGACCATAAAGAGGAGTGCATAAAAGATGGCAAAAAGGGCCTTTTCTCTCAAATCTTTCCCGATCTTTGGCCCCACCATCTCCACCCTCCTGACTTCCACATTCTTTTCACCGAACATGCTCTCTAAAGATTTCTTGACGCTATTAGAGAGGCCACTGAGTTCGATATCGGTTTCACTGACCCTTATCAGATATTCAGACTCTCCCTTTTCTCCGAACTCCTGGATAAGACTATCTTCCATAGCGATGGATGTTAAGGCCTCCCTGATTTCATCCGGTGTTATTGGATGACTGAACCGTACCTGAATAACTATACCCCCTGCGAAATCCACACCATAGTTAGGTCCACCCCGAAATAGTAACAGGAGGAGAGTCAGCAGTATCAAAGAGGCAGATAGAAGATAGGCCATCTTCCGTCGTCCAATGAAGTCGATATTGATATCTGGCCTTACAAATTCCATGTTCCGCTCCCAAAGTGAACTAAAGTGAGCCAAAGTGACTAAAGTTACAAGTGCCTAAAGTGAGCTAAAGTGCCTAAAGTTCAATCCCTCGATCCCTAAATTCCTAAATCCCCATTCCACATCACAAATCCCACAGACGCAGCTAAATGCTTATCCTCTTCATACCCCGTTCGATAATAAGGTAGTCAAAGATTACCCTGGTAATGAAGAGAGCTGTGAAGAGGCTGGCAACAATACCCATACTCAGGGTCACAGCAAATCCCTTCACTGGCCCTGTTCCAAACTGAAATAGAACCAAGGCAGCGATCAAGGTGGTAATATTGGCATCAAGTATGGTTACAAGGGCCTTGCTATAGCCACTGTCAACGGCTGCCCGCGGGGTTTTTCCCAATCTCAATTCTTCCCGGATCCTTTCAAATACAAGTACATTGGCATCTATCGCCATACCTATGATCAGGATGATGCCAGCCATGCCAGGGAGCGTTAAGGTGGCACCAAAAAATGCCAGTCCTGCCGCGATGAAGATGATATTCAAAAAAAGGGCTACATCGGCCAGGATTCCTGCAAGTTTATAGTAAAAGACCATGAACAGGATAACAATAAGACCCCCGATAATCATTGATTTGAGACCCTTATCGATGGAATCCTTTCCCAGGGAGGGACCTACTGTTCTCTCCTCAATGATCTTGACCGGTGCGGGCAGGGCACCTGCCCTCAACACAATGGCCAGATCCCTGGCCTCTTCCATGGTAAATCTCCCTGTTATCTGGGCCCTTCCGCCTGAAATTCTATCCTGTATAACCGGCGCACTGTTTACAACGCTATCCAGGACGATAGCCAACCTCTTCTTTATGTTGGCCCCTGTGATCTGCTCAAAGAGCCTTGCGCCCCGGGAATCAAATGAAAGCGAGACATAGGGCTCATTGTAACGAGTGTCTATCTGGACCCTTGCATCGGTCAGATACTCACCGGTTATAACGGCCCTCTTTTTCAACAGAAAGGGGATCTTTTTTTGAGAATCAGGCCCCCCCTTTGTCTGGTAGAGGATTTCATCTCCTGGTAGAATGTTTCCCTTTAGTGCCTCCTCCAGGCTATTATCCTCGTCTACCAGCTTAAACTCCAAGAGGGCGGTCTTTCCTATAATATCAATAGCCCTTTTCGGATCCTTTATCCCTGGAAGTTGAACCAAAATCCTATCCCTCCCTTGGGGCCGGATATCCGGTTCGGCTACACCAAACTGGTCGATCCTGTTCGTTATGGTCTCCACTGCCTGGTCCACTGCCATTCTCTTGATATGCTGCTGGGCCTTCTGGGAGAGGAGCAATTCCAGCTTGAGATCACCTTCGCCAAATACTCCCGATTCAATGGCAAGGTCTGGAAAATTGTCGGCGACCATCTGTTCAAGGGCCTTCCTGTCTTCACCTCTCATTAAGGTGAGCCCAATCTTATCTGAGGAACCTCTTCTTAATTCCTGATATCTGATCTTGGCTTTCCTGAGGCTGTATTTTATGTCCTCAACCATCCTCTCGAGGTGACTTTCCACGGCCTTCTGGGCCTGGACCTCCAACACAAGATGCATACCACCTCTTAGATCAAGCCCAAGATGAATCTTCTCTTCAGGCAGTATATTAGGCCACCAGGCGGGTAGCGTTGTGGTGATAGAGGGGGTTAGATAGATGAATGCAACAACAATCACCAGTAGAACAATGAATCGTCGCCACTGCAGTTTTTTCGACACTATTCACTCCTTAGGCTTGACCTGCTGCCTTTCCGACTACCCCTGCTATGGAGCCTCTTGAAACCTTTACCCTTATTTTTGGAGAGATTTCCATGGTAACGAGATCGTCAGTCAATCCGGTTATGACACCATGCAGACCCCCGGAGCTAACCACCCTATCTCCCTTTTTCAGGGAGGAAAGAATCAGCTTATGCTGTTTGGCTTTCTTTTGCTGAGGCCTGATCAAAAGAAAGTAAAAAATGGCAAATATGATGATCAGGGGTAAAAATGCACCGAGACCTCCTCCCCCTCCTGCACCACCTCCGGAACCTCCTGTGCCCATTGCGTAGACTAAATCAAACATTTATTTTCCTCCATTTCTCTTTTGAGTTTATAAAGATTCGCCTTGCCCTCTATAAAAATCATTGCTAAATTCAGCCAGTCTATTATCTCTTATGGCCCGCCTTATCCCAGACATAAGCTTAGCATAGTAATAGAGATTATGAATGGTATTCAACCTAAAGGAAAGTATTTCCCTTGAGAGAAAGAGGTGTCTCAAATAGGCCCGTGAATAATGGGAGCAGGTGTAACATGTACAGCCCTCTTCGATCGGTGAATTGTCTTCTGCATACCGCGCATTCTTTATTATCAGCTTTCCCTTATGGGTAAATAGCATACCATTTCTGGCATTGCGGGTTGGCATTACGCAATCAAACATGTCCACGCCCGTTTTCACTGACTCAATTATGTCCTCCGGTGTTCCTACTCCCATAAGATACACTGGCGTTTCCTCTGGAAGAAATTCCCTTGTCAATCTGATCACATTCTCTCTGGTACCTTTATCTTCTCCAACTGACAAACCGCCTAAGGCATAACCGTCAAAGCCCATATCTACAAGGCCCCTGGCACTCATCTCTCTCAATTCAGGATAGATTCCGCCCTGAACAACACAGAAAAGGGCCTGCCCATTATCTTTCCTCTCCTCCAGACATCGCCGGGCCCATTGTTCAGTAAGCTTAACTGAGGCGAGGACATAACTGCGGTCAGCACCAAAGGGTGCGCATTCATCCAGGGTCATGATGATATCTGCCCCAAGGGCCCGCTGAATTTCCATAACCTTTTCCGGACTAAGAAAATGGGTCGAACCGTCCAAATGAGAGCGGAAGGTAACCCCGTCATCTGATATGGTCCTGAGTTTTGAAAGGCTGAAAGTTTGAAATCCCCCACTATCAGTAAGTAACGGGCCTGACCAGTTCATAAAGCGGTGAAGGCCGCCGAGCTTGTCAATCAGTTCATGGCCTGGCCTCAGGTAGAGATGATACGTATTTGCCAGGATTATTTCTACTCCTGCCTCCCTGGCCTCCTCGGGCGATATACCCTTGAGCACTCCTGCTGTGCCAACAGGCATGAATACAGGGGTCTCAAGTTTGCCATGACCTGTTGCTATAACCCCAAGCCTGGCCTTACCTGATTTACACCTTTTGATAACCCGGAATTCCACGCTCCTGGTTCCCTTTC
>JABXJY010000072.1 GCA_013375385.1 Desulfobacterales bacterium | reverse complement strand
GTATTTCTGGTCAATGACTGCCCAGATGAAAGCCTACCTCGATCGCTGGTGCGCTTTCTTCGATGCTGAGTGGCGTTGGCACCGGTCCTATTACCCCCGGATGAAGGGCAAAAGGATCGGCCTCATCACGGTCTGCGGTGACCCTGATGTTTCCACCGCCGATCCCATCGTTCACAGTTTCAAGAGCACTTGCCAGTTCACCGACCTCAAGTGGATTGGGGTTGTTCAGGCCTCGGCTTCAGAGAAAGGGGAGATTGACAGTAACGAAACGGCGAAAAAGGAGGCTTACGACTTGGGGAGGAAAGCGGCTCTCTAGGGTTATCACGATCCTCAGAGCTGTTCCCCCTTGCCGACCGGAGGCCCCTATAGTTCTCTTGTGCCCACCTGTGCAGGGCACTAAAATAACAGGTAACATACCGATGTCCATAGTCTAAGAACTTACCCAAAAAAAGTGGACACCAAAACCTAACTGAGAAAAGGGTGCCCAAATGGCACGAATAAAAGGCCCAAAGAAGACAAATCGATATCCCGACGAGTTTAAGATTAGGCTGTATATAGGTCCCTGAGGCCGCGACACGGCGGTAGCCCTCCTCGGCGCCTGAATCCCGGGCCGCATACAGGAGCCCGGCGTAGGCAATCCCCGTTGCGATTGACATGAAACCAGGCCAGACGAAGGCTGAACGCCAGCCCGCGTGATCGATGAGAAATCCCGTGATGAGCGCCGCACAGGCTACCCCCACGTTGCCGAAGATTCCATTGATGGCCAGCGGCACACCCGTATTCTCGCGCCCCTGAACAACAAGCGCGAGACCGACTGGGTGGTAGATGGCCGCGAAGAGGCCAATGGCGAAGAGGCCAATTCCGATCTGGAGGGGCGTTTCCGCGAGCGAGGTGAAGATTGAGCTCAGGCCGATGCCGACGTAGAAGACAACCATCATTCCCTTTCGACTCCACTTGTCGGCAAGCCAGCCTGCAGGCACCGCGCACACGCCGAAGGCCACGAAGCCAGGCGTGGCATATGGGATGACCTCCGCATAGCTCATTCCCCACTCGTGCGAGAGGGAGAGCGCCGCCACCGTGGCAAAGACCAACATGAACAGGTGGTCGTAGAAGTGGCCGACGTTCAGAAAGACGAAGTGGATTCGATCTACCACAGCTGCTCCTGATGTTCCTCAAGCGCTCGCGCGATTAACCCTAGTCAAAAAGCGAGCTCCCATTTCACATATGCTGTGATGAGAAGACAAAATCAGACATCTTCGACCCGAATCTCTTGAACTAAACACTCACTTCATAATTAATTTGACAATAGAGCTTGCGATATGATGCAATTTTAAAATTTAATGATTGCAGATGACAACTGGCTACGGACACTACTGATCTTATAGGGCCTTTCCACAGGAGGGGCAGAAGGTAAAATCCGGATCTATGTGTCTCCCACAGTGAAGGCACCTTTTTTCGGCTAATGCTTGCTCAGCATCCAGCCTATAACCCTGTCCATCTAACACGGTCTTACAGTTTTCACAGATCAAGAATGGGGTCCCTTTCTTGACAGGAAAGAGGGGGATGAGAAACAGGCTCAAATAATGATCCACCCTTTTTAGATAGACCTCAAAATGACCGCATGCAGAACAGGACCTTGCTTGCTTATCAACAAGGATAGTTTTAGGTTGAATCCCTCCGATAAAGAAAAACATGAATCTTTTCCTTTCTTATAATAAGGGGCCAGACTTTTTATATTTACTTTTCCCTATCAACGTCAAGGATTCTCTCAATCTGTTCTTGATATCAAGAATTAACCTAAAAATGTCAATAGAGAAAATCCGACCCCTTTCCTGCTAGGCAAGGCTTAGTAGCAAATATCTTGAAGAACTCATAGTAAATATCTTGGAATCTGATAAACAGTTTGGGATATGCCTGCTGATCGATCAACGGGAAATCAATATCAGAATATACATTTGTCATAGTAGATCGACAGATAAGATCAAATTTTAGGTTGAAATATCCCAAAAGTTATACTAGTTAATAGTATCATTAATTAACCACTTTAGCGTTTAGGAGAAAGGAGGAGGTACCATGAACAAGGGGGGTCTAGTCAACGAGGTAGCCAAGGTGGTCTGTACCAAGAAAGAGGCGCAGGAAGCGGTGAACTGTGTTTTTTCAGCCATTACCAAGGCGTTGAAAAAGAAGGATGCGGTCACCCTGATTGGCTTCGGAACCTTTAAGGTGGGAACAAGGAAGGCAAGGAAAGGAAGGCATCCACAGACAGGGGAAGAGTTAAAAATCAAGGCAAGGAAGATAGCCAAGTTCGTACCGGGGAAGGCCTTAAAGGCCGCTGTGAAGTAATCAGCATTCACCAGCGTTGTATCAAGCCCTCATCGGGAGCAACGTATCCTGATGAGGGTTTTTTTGATCAATAATCCCTCAAGGCTATTTTATGTTGCGCGAACTATAACAGAGGCAGAGCGACATCCTCCCGCAGGTCATCGATGCTCGGCACCACGTTGCCTTGAAGCGGTATCACGATGAGTAAAGGTGAACGCCGGCCCCGAAATAGAAAAGGCAACAGTGGCTAGCATATTCAGCTAAAGCTGTCTCTTAGGTGCGACCTGGGGAGATTTCAAAGATGACTGTTCCGCCACCGGTAATATCGCATGGATCAGGGCACTGGAGGTATGCCCTGTCCTCTTGTGTTCCTGAAAGGCCCAGAGTCTGAGGAGAAACCCCCTTAGACAGGGCGACGTAGTATGGCATAAGGGAGGCCAGGGAGTGCATACACGCTGAAGAGCTGCTTCTGGTATCAAGGATGTAGCCTTCGCGTATGACAATTGAGTCTCCGGGACTGTAGACAGGGCACGTTCCCCTTATCTCTCTTACCTTGACAATAAGATCTATGAAAAGGACTCCCCTACTAATTCAAGTTTAGCAATCCTCTGTCGACTTAGCGGTATTTCTCGACATAGACCTTCATGAGGATCTTTCCCCATCCCCCCTTGTCGAGACCCACGTCCGTGCACTGGACGGTGTGGGATCGCTCGAAATTGGGGTCTGACTTTGCGATGAGCCTCTCGTAGATCGCCGGCAGGACGTTGCTTGCTTGTGCCAGGGCGGAAATGCACATCCTTTTCGGACACTCCTCGGCGATCAGTTCTCCACCCGCGGTCATCACGAACCGGTCTCCCACCCGGTGCTGGGCATAACAGCCATGGGACTCTATCACCTCGGCTATAACCCGGCACTTCACGAACTCGGGTGTCTGGGTGACCATCTTCACCTTCTCGGGATCGGATCGAAAGATCTCCATCTCCTCATCGGTGTATCCCATGTGTTTCTGAAAGCGTCTCCATATTTCCTCGACGTCCATCTTTATCCCTCCTCTTTACTCTGCTATCGGTTTATGTAGCTGGCCTATCCCTTGAGAAAATCGGGCCTGCTGAACTCTGGATCAGGATAGGTGTAGAAGCCTTTTCCGGTCTTGAGGCCAAGCTCCTCTCGCTCCACAATGGCCTTGAGGGCCTCAGGAGGATGGTCCTTGGGATCCCTGGACTCGTTGTAGTAGACCATCTCGATGTCGTAGACCACGTCGAGTCCAACATTATCCATGATGCCGAATGGTCCCTGGGTCATTCCAGTAAAGATCATCCAGGCACGGTCGATATCCCTGAAATCGACAAACCCTTCTCCCCACATGTAGAGGGTCTCTCGCTTGATCGCCCTCCAGACCCGGTTGAAGCAGAAGCCGAGGATCTCCTTTTTGACTGTCAGGGGTACGCAGCCGATGGAGCGAATCCATGCCTTGCCGGCCTCGATGGTCTCGGCCGTTGTCTTTGTTCCCCCCATGATATCGACCATGTTTAATCCCGTAGCCGGAGAGTAGAAGTGTGTGTTCAGACACTGCTCAGGCCTGGCAGTGGCACTTTCCATCTTCGAAACCGGCATGGAGGAGCTGTTCGTTGCGAGGATGGCCCCTCGGGGGGCAAGGGCATCAATCCTCCCGAAGACCTTCCGCTTCAGCTCCAGATCCTCAGGGACAGCCTCGATAACGATGTCGGCATCTCGAAGTGCCTCCTCCAGTTCCGTGCAGAACTTTACCTTATCGGACCCCTTTTCCCAGTCCTCCATGGGCACGATCGGCTCTCTTCCTGAGATCTTCATAAAGGCCTTGAGGTTTTGTTGCACCCTGTTGAATGACCCCTCATCCGTGTCATAGGCAGAGACCTCGTAGTCAAAACAGGCGGCCTGAATACCGATCTGTGTGCCCAGGGTACCGGTACCGACAACGGCAACTTTTCGGATCTTCTCCTCCATATCTCCCTCCCTCCTTTGTCCTTTGATTATTAAATGTATTCGTTTGAAAATCGTCACAACAAAAAGGGGACGTAATGGTTTCTAGAGCTTACTCCTTATTTTGATTAACTCCAATAGACCTGAATCGCGTCGATTAGTCACATCTTTGATTTTTTCATCGCTCCATCTGTAAAAGCCTTTTCCTGTCTTTACCCCTAATAGTCCATCATCAATCATTGTTTTTAATACATTTGATGGTCTTGAGTCAATTGATAAGTCGGGAACGAGGTATTTGTACACCTCATAGCCAAGATCAATCCCTGCCAAATCGGCAGTTTCAAAAGGCCCTATAAAGGGCAAGCGAGAACCAAAGCTATATTTGACAACTCTATCAATATCCTCGGGAGCCGCAATGCCCTTTTCTACCAAGGATAATGCCTCTCGGAACAAGGCAAGCTGCAGTCGATTTCCAAGAAAACCCAGTATGTCCTTTAGAACCCGGACCGGTTCCTTGCCAAGCTCCTTCATCAGATCAACAATCGTATGGAATACCTCCTCTGAGGTAAACTCGCTCTTAATGACCTCCACGCATGGAACCACATGTGGTGGGTTCCAAAAATGGGTTCCAATAACCCTATCTCTGAATTGCAGCCCTTCACTGATTCTTCCTATGCTTATGCCTGAGGTGTTGCTGCACAGTATGGTCTGTTGGGATGTGAGCCTCTCCATCTCGGCAAAGACCGATTTTTTCACCTCTAGATTTTCGATGACTGCTTCAATCATGATGTCAGCACCGCTGCACACAGCTGACATATCGTAGCAGAGGTTGATATTTTGTAAACACTGTTCCACATCAGATTCTTTGGTCAACTTCATTTCCAAGAATACCTGTAGATTCTTACGGATTCTGTTTGGAGCACTCTCAAGCATCCCCTGGTCTTTGTCGAAGAGATTGACTCTATAGCCTTTCGATCCAAAAACCTGGGCAATTCCGTGGCCCATTAAACCAGCACCGACGACACCTACGTTTTTTGTTTCTTCCAACTTCATAAGAAACTTCCTCTCTTTGATTCTATTTTATCACATTCGTTTGGCCACCCCATCGATCCGGGAGCCGGTTTTAGAAATTGACTTTATCCAGTTCCTTTAGTCCCAGTATTTCCCTGGCCTCATTGGGTGTAGCCGGTTCCAGCCCGAACTCCCTGGCGATTCTCACGATCTTCTCCACCTGCTCGGTATTGCTCTTAGCCATACGGCCCTTCTCCACGTAGAGGCTGTCCTCCAGGCCTACCCGGACATTCCCTCCCATCAGGAGGGACATGGAACACATCTTCATCTGGTGGCGACCCGCAGCACACACCGACCACACAAAATCCCCGATGGTCTCTTGCGCCGTCTTGTAGAGAAACATCAGGTTCTCCATAGTGGCCGGGATACCCCCGAGGATCCCCATGACGAACTGAAGGTAGACCGGCTTCTTCAGATGGCCCTGCTCAATCATAAATGCTAGGTTGTTGAGCATCCCCGTATCATAGATCTCGAGCTCCGGTTTGGTTTCATTTTCCTTGAAGAATTCAGAGAACTCCCGAAGTGTCTTGAAGGTGTTGGGAAAGATGAAGTCCTCGGTCATGGAGAGATGCTGGGACTCCCAGGGGAATTTGAACTCCTTGTACTGGGACATTACCGGGAACAGGGCGAAGTTCAGGGAGCCGAAGTTGAAGGATGCCAGCTCTGGCTTGAAGGTTGGAACAACGGCCACACGCTGCTCTGCCGTCATGCCCATCCCCCCACCCGTTGTCAGGCAAAGCACCATCTCACACCGGGCCTTCACCTCGGTGATCACCTCACGGAAGATATCCATAGAAGGTGATGGTCGCCCGGTCTCAGGATCCCTCACGTGGATGTGAGCCACGGCGGCTCCGGCCTCCCAGGCCCTGACGGCCTCATCGGCGATCTGCTTCGGCGTGATGGGCAGATAAGGCGTCATGCTTGGGGTATGAATACTACCAGTGATTGCTGCAGTGATAATTTTTTTTTCCATTTTCTCCCTCCTGTAGCTCATGATCTCATACCTTACATCAGTTCTAAAATCGCTTGTCAACTTAAAAAGCCAAAATCTGAGATTGATTTTTAGAGATGAGCGGTTGCTTCTACACCCTTGACAATAAAGGCAGATAACTGTCAAGGGTGTAGACCTCTATGTCTTGTCGTTGTTCCTGGGTTCAAAATTCATCCTCACTTCGAGTACTAGGAGTACTTCTCCTCCCTTGTGCTTAAACATGGCCACGTCTTTAGGATCTACAGGCAACTGACTCTCTTGCAGCGGCAGGCCACTCTAGCTTCTTGTTGTAGATTTCTGCAAGGATAAAGCAGCCGCTTAATGGAGGTAATTGAGGTATGAGCTGACCATGACGAAGGGCAGAGAAAAATTCTCGACGCCTTGCTGCCTCTCTTTAAGAGCTGAGAAGCGTGAGAAACAATGCTTTAACAATAAATGTTCTTGACTTTTGATCGAGGTTCGTTTTAATTCTGAATAAACTTAAATTCCAAAGGAGGTAGATATCCATGAAAGAATTGAAGAGAGAATTCAAATCAGTATTGAAGAGTCTCAAGGCATTGTCACAAAAGACCGAGAAAATGATCAAGACACTGGATAAGCTTGAAAAGGGTCAGATGCCCAGGAAAACCAAAGAGAAGGCGAAACCCAAACCTAAAGCCATGAAGAAGGCTCCTGTGAGGAAACCTGCTGCAAGTAAGAAAACTAAACTGACTGCTGCTGATACGATTCTAAGTGTCATCAAAAGGAGCAGGAAAGGCGTTGATACGGCCGCGTTGACAAAGAAGACAGGCCTTGAGGGCAGGAAGATATGGGATATTACTTACAGGCTGAAGAAGCAGGGCAAAATCAAGAAGGATCGCAAGGGTCTTTATGTAAAGGCATGATTCGAATCCTGCACCCAAACAAAACCAACGGCATTGAAGTATCTGTATACTCCGCACCTGATTTGACCTCACCCTCAACGATTTGATAACATTTGGAATACGTTATGTATGCCTCACTTTTGTCCCTTGCGCAGCGGTTCCGATCGCAACCAACCGATTAAGCTGATAAGTTCTTGCTGTCGATCGTACATGGGCACTTCGATTACGGCCGGACGATCCGCGGCAAGCGCGGTTCGCAAAATTGACTTGAAATTTGACAGATCTTCGACTCGTACGGCATAAGCCCCGAAGGACTTGGCAAACTGGACAAAATCCGGGTTGACCAAATCCGTATCAACGATGCGTCCGTCACAGTCCTTCTGCTGCGATCCCTTGATCGAACTGAGAGCACTATCATTAACAACAACCGCCACGACATTGATGCCGTACTTCATCGCCGTCGCCATCTCAGAGGCTCCCATCATGAATCCACCATCCCCGCTAAAGCACACAACTGGCTTATCCGGATGGGCAATCTTTGCGCCGAGCGCTGCGGGGAATGCGTAACCCATCGCAACGCCAATGCACGGATTGAGGAAGGTTCCCGGTTCATGAACAGGAAACTCAGCGAATGAAGAGTAGCCGATTGCATGGACATCGACCGAGATGATGCCATCTGCGGGGAGCACTTCGCGGATTTCCGGCAACAGGGGCAGTCGCGGTTGGGTGGCAAGCCTCTCTCGAAGGCGATCCAGCGAAGGCTTCCATGTCCCTTTTCCCTCATCGACCTCCTCGATTAATGCCTGTAACGTCAGCTTGAGATCGCCGACGACGCCAATGTCGCAGGGATATTCGCGTCCTATTTCGGCTTCATCCTCATCGATCTGAACCAGTGGGCGCGAGAGTTCAAGGCTCCAACTCCTGGTATCGAGCGACGTGAAACGGGGCCCAATTGCGAGTGTGCAATCGGCGAGCTGCATCGCTTGACGTGCCAGAAAGCCACCGCTGTTCTGCAACGCCAGTGGGTGATCTTCCCGTAATGCGCCCTTGGCACATCGCGTTACCACAACGGGAGCGTTGAGTTTCTCAGCGAGCTGGCACAACGCCTCACAAGCATCAGAGTGAATAACAGCAGAACCAACAAATAGAATCGGCATCTCTGACCGTTTGAGTGTTTCTGCCGTGGATCGAACATCAGTGGCATTCGGTGGCACGCCCATTGGACGATGAACACGCGATGGAATGATCACATCAGAGGCGCCGGTGACAATGTCCATTGGGAATTCCAGCATAGCAGGACCAGGACGGCCCGTCCGCATGGCACGGAATGCATTTTCGACGACGGTGGGAATGTCTTCGACTTTCTGCACAATTGTGCAATACTTCGTAATGGGCTTGAAGAAACCCATCTGGTCTAAGCCATGAAACATCTTACTCGGATCTCTCCGGTAGAACTTTGAATCGCTTTGTCCGGTAATCAGGAGCACTGGCACGCAATCTGTGAATGCCTCCAGGATCCCGGTTGAAGCGTTGCTCGCGCCCGGCCCGGGGACTGTCAATGCGACGCCCACCTCTCTAGTGGATCGGGCGTAACCATCTGCCATCTGCGTGGCAGCCCATTCATGGCGTACAAGGTAGTGATCGATGACACCTTCCCCGCAACGGAGGAGGGAGTCATAAATCTGTATGTTTTGGGTTCCAGGCATGCCAAAAACGCAGCGTACCCCTTGCGCTTTCAAACACTCGATCAGAATATCTCCACCTTTCATAATGAGTCTACTCCTCTAAATAAGTTCGGATCAGCTGTATACCACAAGCCAATAAGACGAATTCTTTATATCACATTTCCACAACAGATTCATATTTTTTAGGTGCTGATCGACTTCATGACCATGTCTCTTTCTTGGATTCTCGGTTCTGAAAATGATTCTGTCACCGAATTGACGAGAGAACCTGGTAAGTACAAGCTCATAGCTTCGATAGTATTTTTCTTGGAATTCATCCTGTGATAATCATAGATACAGTTAATTGCCTGTGATACTCTCATTTTGCACCTCGTGTTATTTTGGGTTAATAAAGATTTGACCTAAGGCTCCCAGGTTTGATAATGTTATAGGTGAATTATCGGTTATACAATTGAATCTCACCAATTTGACTGAGCACTATGGGCTTAGGCCTGAGAATCTTCATTGTCAACGATGATGACTCCTTGAAGCGTCTTTCAGTGGCTAAGTTCGAGCGATTGCGCCGAAGGGATCCTGAGGAACGTCTCCCACAGTATGCTGGCAGACGTGTCCGATACGCTTTGGTAGTGTTAGAAACGGAAAATCGAAAGCCAGTAGAAATTATCATGACTGAACACTCCTATCTCTACTTTGACTCCGAAGGCCGGATCGACACTTCTGAAAGGGAAAAAGCGGCAACTCTGGCTGTCAACATGGTACCACCTTCACCCAAAGAGAGGCAAATCGGACAGGTTATTAACGCTCATCATAGATTTGCCAAAAAACACTATGAACGTCGCTACAGCTGGACGCCTGCCCCGGAGATAGTAGAATCCATTGTAACTACCATATTCGGCAAAGCCCCGGCGATGGGCTGAAAATGTAGCTCTATCTAAACACCATAGACCAGAAATCAATTGACAAGATAGGGACTTAAAGCTAATCCTTTCAAAAAAACAGGAGACTTACCGTGACCCTCACCAAGGCTGATCTGATCGATTCTATGTACAACCAAGTCGGTCTCTCTAAAACCAAATCCACCCAAGTGGTTGAGTCCCTCTTAGAGATCATCAAGAAGACCCTTGAAAACGGCGAGGATGTCCTCATAAGTCGGTTCGGGAAATTCTGGGTGAAGGAGAAAAGGAACCGGAGAGGGAGGAACCCTCAAACCGGGGAAGATTTGATCCTGGAATCAAGGAGAGTGCTCACTTTCAAATGTTCTGGGGTTTTGAGGGATAAGATCAACGGGAAGGGTTAATATAAGTTCATTCAGAAACAGCCCCTCTTACACAGATTTGTATGCCTTTACATTTTGAATACTTTTGAGTTATCCTTTATTGAAACTATCCCTTATTTTTTTGTGACAAATGTCATCATTCGTTATCCCTAAAGGTAGGAAGAATAAATGAGAGGTAAACCACCAAATACCGTTACCCTATGCACCACGGAGTTTGGCAAAAAATACCATATTCTCAA
>JABXJY010000326.1 GCA_013375385.1 Desulfobacterales bacterium | reverse complement strand
GAGAAGAAAGGGGCCTCTACGATACAACAGATCACCGGACCTGATGGAGAAAAGGTATATGAAGACAGGGTCTGTTCGCCGATCTTTACTGATAAAGGGGATGTGGGCTACGTGATGCTCAGTTTACGGGATGTTACCAGGACCAAGCTTCTTGATCTCGAGTTACGGAAGACGGATGAGTTCCTGGGAAATATCATTGCCAGTTCCGTATCTGCTATTGTTGTTGCCGATATGAAGGGCGTAATCCTGCTCATGAATGAGAGTGCCCGTAAGTTATTTGGCTATACCGACAGAATGGCCGTTGGTAAGAGCATCGCAGAATATCTGTATACACCAGGCGGGGCTCGGAGCGTCATGAAGAAACTCAGGAGCCCTGATTACGGTGGGGTGGGAAAGCTGCACACTACGGAGATGAGAACAATCCATTCCTCGGGGGAGGAGATACCTGTTGAGATGAACGCCTCCATTATTTACCAGGATGGCAAGGAGATCGCCACTATGGGTATCTATACTGACCTGAGGCCCAAGATAGAGATTGAAAAGAAGTTGAAAGAAGCAGAGAGGATCAAATTGATGCAATCGAACAAAATGGCCTCGTTAGGTCAGCTGGCTGCCGGTGTAGCCCATGAAATAAATAACCCCCTCAGTGGCATACTGATAGATGGCAGTTTGATCCTCGAGGAGCTGGATGAAGATAGTCCTATAAGAGGACAAATCGAGGACATCATCGATGATACTAACAGGTGCCAGGAGATTGTTAAAAACCTTCTTGTCTACTCCAGGCAGACGGAGTTCAAAAAGGAAATCTTCAATATAAATGATGTAATAGAACAGACTTTTTCCTTACTTCGAGAGCATGCCCTTCTGCAAAATATTACTGTAAACAAAGAATTTTCCTCATCTATGGTAATATGTAAGGGTGACAAGAACCAACTTATTCAGGTTTTCACCAACCTGATAATAAACGCTGCTCAGGCTATGGATGGCAAGGGAGATCTCACCATCCGGACCAGCAAGGATAAACCTAAGGGGGAAATCTATATCGAGATCAGTGATACCGGATGTGGCATCTCCGAAGAGGACCTTCCGAAGATTTTCGACCACTTTTTTACCACCAAGGAAGAAGGCAAGGGGACCGGATTGGGTTTGGGTGCAGTGAAAGGTATAATTGAAGAACATGGAGGAACGATTAAGGTCAAGTATACATGCCCTGAAGGCACAACCTTTCTAATAGTACTGCCCCTGGTTAAGGTAACTGAAAATGGCCCTATGTAAGAGGATACTTTATCTATGGTCCTTATAGAGGATTATACATATCAGCCAAAGATACTGGTCATAGATGATGAAGAACGGATACGGAGAGGGTGCTCTAGAATACTCACAAAAGAGAACTGCCTGGTTGACGTGGCCGAAAACGGAGAGATCGGGCTAAAGATGATAGGAGAGAAGTTTTACGATATTGTCCTTATTGATTTGATGATGCCAGGTATAGGTGGTATGGAGGTTTTAGCCAAGGTTCGGGAACAACATCCGGATTCTGTTGGCATTGTCATCACCGGCTTCGCGACGTTGGAACATTCCATCGAGGCAATGAAGAAGGGTGCCTTTGATTTCATACCCAAACCGTTTACACCTGATCAATTGAGAGTTGTGGTCAGTAAGGCTGTTAGAATGACAAGGACCCTCCAGGACATTGCCACAGAAAAAACCCGCCTTAAAACAATTGTAAACTATTTAGCTGGTGGTGTGCTGGTAACCGACAAGAGAAAGAATATTGTACTCTATAACCCCGCCTTAGTGAGGATGTTAGGGTATGAAGGGGATTCCCTGGACGATCAACCCCTCAGCGCTTTAACCACAAACGAGAGGTTGGCCGGGATTATAGATGGCATCCTTGAATTGAATCCGGGTGAGTTCAAGGTCCTAAGTGCTGAGATTATGCCCCGTGAAGGTGAGAAAGGGCAATCTGATCAATTATATCTCAGGGCCCAGGCTGTTCCCTTCCAGAACAGGTCAGGAGAGATACTTGGCTCGGTAGCCATTCTTGATGATATTACCCATCTGAAAAAATTGGATGAGATGAAGTCTGCCTTTGTGAGCATGGTCTCCCACGAGATCAGAAGCCCCCTTTCCACTATTTTGACTCAAATCCACGTCCTCACGGACGGGTTGGCAGGTAAGGTAAGCCCCAAACAGGCTGATATTCTCGGAAAGATCTCGCGAAAGGTTCAGGGTCTCGTTGAATTATCCAACGAGCTCCTAAATCTATCCCGGATAGAGGCGGGGCTAATACTTCAGGATAAAGAACAGGTGCAATTGATGGATATCCTCGAGAATTTGGTGGGGTTCATGCAAACCAAGGCGGAGAAGAAGAACATCTCCCTCAACATTAAAAAGGCCAACCTACCCCTCATCAATGCA
>JABXJY010000325.1 GCA_013375385.1 Desulfobacterales bacterium | reverse complement strand
ACGGAAAGCAGCGAAAGCTGGGGAAACATCCTCTCGGGCATGCCATACTGACTCAACAACTCGGATGTGCCGGAGATGACGATCCCGTGAACCTGGAAATACCAGGTGATCAGGCTTCCGGCGATGATGCCGATGACAATGCCCACCACAGTCATGGTCGTGGATTCAATCAGGAGCAGCTTGGTCAACCGTCGCGGAGTAGTTCCAATGGCCATAAGGACGCCGAACTCTCTCGTGCGCTCGAAGATGCACATAAGAAAGGTATTCAGAATGCTGAAGGCCACCACCACGATCAAAATAAAGTAGAAGATTAACCCGCTGACCAGGTCCATCTGAATGCCCTGGATCAAACCTGGCATGAGCTCCATCCAATCCAAGGCAACCAGGTGGTGTCTTGTGTCCATTCTCTGGATGCCGGCCGCAACAGTCTTTTTTATCGCCGGCACGTCCTCTAAGGTTTTGCAAAGTGCTACCACCTCATGGACAGCCCCGCCCATGACATACACATCCTGAAAGCTCTTCAGTGGGATATGTATAGAGGAATGATCAAATTCGTCCTGGCCGGAACTGTAGATTCCCTTAACCTTGACCACGGTGGCCGCGATAGTGCCGTCACGTCCCTGGCCCAGCACAACCAGTTCATCACCCAGGCTCACCTGCAGATTCCTGGCCAGAAGCTCTCCCACCAAGGCCTGATCGGAATCGCCTTCTGATAGATAGTTCCCCCGGCGGATCAATTTCCTCAGGGTGGATACCTCGGCTTCCCTCACTGGGTCAATCCCGACTACGATGATACCATAGGTTCGTTCTTTGGAGGAGGCCAGCGAGAAGGCGTTGGCCCGAAAGGTATAGGCACCCACCCCCGGGGTCTTGTCCAGAATACCGCCTACCGCGGCCGGATTGGGCACCACTAAGCGGATGTTCTTCTTGTCCTTATATCCCTTGGCCTGCACCTGTAGATGCCCGGTATGGATCTTTACCGCGGAATTGATCATGGTATCATAGGAGCCAAACTGCCACGACAACATGAAGACCAAGAGTATGCTTGCAAATGCGATGGCAGATATCGTCAAGATGGATCTCCTGGGATTCCGCCAGATATTTCGCCAGGCCATTTTGACATCTATGGACATGATTCCTTACCTTCTGGGGGTCTTTAAAGAGGACACCGTAAATAGTCTGTCCGGCAGGTCTTGATCAAAAGTAAGTTCTTTATATTCCAGCACGGTATACTCATCTTTCACATCGGCCTTTTGCATTTTCCAAACCGCGGGAAAAAGCCTCCCACCAAGCATCCGGATCTGGTGGGCGGTCAAGGCTTTGACCAGCTCAAGGTCCTCATCATAAAATTCCTGTTTTAAGAAGATGTGGTCCTCCCGAATTTTGAGCTTCTGCATGCCCCATACCACCGGTGCTTCGGGTTTGGGTATGGACTTGATAAGGTATACCCTTTTCCCCTCATGGGTCTCGGTGCCAATAATCGTATGGGAATAATCATTAATCAGGCTCTCGGTCTTGGACAGGTCATCATTGGAGAAATCGGATCCCATCCAGGCCTGGGACATCATCGAGGGTGGAATCTTGATCACTCGGTTGACCTTGGGATTATACATCCACATCTCTCGCTTTTTCTTAAGGGTGCCGTTGCCATGATCCTTAGGCGGGGCAATCACAAAAAAAATGCTGTCATTCTGCCCTTTGGTCCAGGCCTTGATAGTGATAATCCGCTCCCAATCCGGACGATGAATGGTCATGTCCAATGTGCAGATGGAGGTCTTACCCCGCACATAATTGAAACTGTCCTCCACCAGGGCCTGGGCGCTTTGAGCTCTTGCATTCCTGCCCGGGCCAACAAAAAGAAACAAAGCAAACCACAGGGCCAAGATTGATTTTTTTGTCACACTTCACTCCTTGCTGACAGGCTCGGCTTATTTGAAAATTCTTTGTTATTCATCACTTCAGTCACTTTAGTCACTCTAGCTCACTTTAGCTCACTTCCATAGGAACCCCCACGCTCAATCGCCAGCTGCGGAGTGATGCCTGTTGGGGGAAACCATCTGCTTGAGCCTCACCGCACAGTAGATTACCGAAAACACATATGCCGGCACATACAGCCACCACGCAAAGGGATTTGGAATCCCGCTACGGACCACACCGTCGGGTATGCGCATGATGTTTTTCCAGTCCCAACAGAAAGCCATGATCATCAGGAGACCGCAGCTCAATTCAATGGCCCAGTCGTACCAGCGCCAGTGGATCACACAGCCTTTTTGGTCGTAGTAGATCATAAGCGACCCGGCTACCGCCATTGCAAGCGCAACCAAAATCGGCGTTATTACCGGGCCTACCCAGGGAAGAGGTATGAAGAAGAGAAGGTCCCACGTCATGAGACTCTCAGGCCATCTGACCATGACCCAAAGCC
>JABXJY010000071.1 GCA_013375385.1 Desulfobacterales bacterium | reverse complement strand
GATATCTTCCGACCCACCAGCCTGGTAGAGATCATAGAAAGGGTGCGGGTCCTTATTCGCGTCAAAAACATAAAACTCAAATCTTGCCTAAGCTCATCCTCATACCGTTTACTTCGGGGGATGACCTGGGTCTTAAACTCACCCTTCCGATCCCTTGGTACATCAACCTGGACCTCTCCAATCCCTTTTAGTGCGAAGTTACGACCATAGGAGCCATTGCGATGATTAACATCTCCTTGACCATGTTCATACCATCCCCGCCCAAGAAAATGGGTGAGCTCCATGTCCATCAGCTTGGACAGATATCCGCCAACATTCTCTCTGATCTCTACACGGATCATTTCGAAAATTCTCTCAGGCTGCTCCCGAATCTCCTTGAAAATCTCTACTACTTCTGGTACGCTAATTTCTACTTTCATGGGTGCTTCTCCTTTCTTTATAGGTTTTTGGGTAAAACCCTTTTAAAGGAAAAGCGCCCTTTTTTCTACCCTCTCAGAATTTACACAAGATATTTTACACTACCCTTCTTTCGGAATTTCAAACAGTTGTTGAAATTGCGAGACGTCAAAAGTATGTAAAGCTTTACAAAAAAGTGGAATTTAATTTCCCATAAATATGTAATTTTTTACCATTTTTGAGACTCGTTTTAGTTGATGGCAAGCTAACTATTTGGAATCTAGTGGAATTTTTTAGGTACTTAATTTTGCACAATTTTTGCATTATAAAGAAAAAAACCTACTAAAATTTAAGATGAGCATGAAAAAAGAATGATAACTTTCCTAACAGGACTTACTATCGGTTTTATTGCTGGCTTTATGGCTGCCTTCATTTGGGGGCACAGTTAAGCCATTGTAAATGCCATGCCCCATATTCTCTCTGCCCCAAGTGAACTCCTAAGCATGTAAAACCTTACACGATGGACGATTCGTTCGGGATCCGAAGGGCGAAATGTTTTAGGCCAGATATATTCGATGCTCCTAACGGGACGTTGCATGTTCTTTTGGGAGCTCAATCATTTCGATAAGTCCAAACCCCTGGCATGTTTGGCTTGAGACGAGGGATCATCATGGCAATAAATTTTAAGATCTCCGTTCACAGAAACAGCGAAAACCTTCACGTGAAACTAATGGGCGATTTCGACGGGATTTCTGCCCATGAACTTCTCGACATCCTAAAGAGGTATTCTAATCGCACTTCAAGGGTCTTTATACATACCAGTTGCCTGGAAACTATAAACCCTTTCGGACTGAACGTGTTCCATAATCATCTTGACGTCCTGAAAGGCAGATCCTTAGAGCTTCTATTTACAGGAGAGAACGCTTCCCAATTAGCACCTGAAAAACCTAGGCTTTTCGACCTTATCATTACCGTACCGCCGGTCGCCAACTCTGGGACAACCCCTTGAGCCTTATCCTCCATGAGAACGGAGTAGAAGGTGGAGCGGCTTATAAGAATTTTGATAAAGCGATTGGAAAGGAAGGGGATAGAACCAAGTATAATTCATGGCTTTATCAGGGACTTGGCAAATACCACTTTATCTAATCCCCATATGAACCTCTTGCAGGTAAACAAACGATTGCATTTATTAGGCTGGGATAGTTTTGAATTGGATTATCATACTTTACAGTTGGCCATAGCATGTTTTGAAGGCGAGGGCTTGAAAGGTTTGCAAAATAAACCATCCCGCTGGTTTGAGAACAAATTCAAGCCGCATATCTCGGTGTGATTGAATAATCGAGTAGGTTGAAGGCAGCCTTGGCCAAAAAAGATGATTCTAATCCTATACACCGAATAAAAACGATGATATTGAGGTACCTGATCATCGCTTTAATCAGTTGACCTCTGTTCAGGAGGTTATCCCTTGGAGAAAAAGCTCAAAATGTGCCCACTTTGCCCCACGGAAGGTGGGTATTCTGTTAGGAGCCTAAGATACGATTTTGCCTCTAGGATTAGAATCTGATTCGACGTCAGTAAGGAGGGGAGAATGATGAAACAGTTATCCAGCATTGTTTGTCGGCTTTTTTTCATAACGTCTTTCGTTCTGGCGGGGTCTTCTGTCTCCGAGAAATTGGCCAACTTGTTAGGCCTTACGTTGCTAAGAGTTTACTCTCCGTGGCGTCTTATGGAGTTCTCAGTAGTGGCCCTGTTTTTTGTAATCGCGCTCCAATTGCGAGAGATAAAAATGTCTCTCGGTACAAAAGGCTCCGACTAGGGGCCGGACAGTTGGAACCCGCCTGGCAAGGCCAAAAAAGCCACCTGCGGGCTTGGGAAGCTCCTGGTAATGAGGAGTGGAGTGCCTGCTGATTCAACCCACAGGCATCATAGGCAGGGTTCTTCTACCTCTGCCTCTTTATTTGTGCTCTACATATATAAAACTTTACCAAAAAGTGGAATTTTTTTTCACACTATTTGGTATTTGTTTACATAGCTTTAGGGCAGGTTTTCGGTGGTGTTGAGCTAACTATCTGGAATCAGGTTTAATCTACGCAAGCCCCAGCTTTGGCATTCATCTTGCTGACACTTAAGCGTAATCATTTTTCAAGTAGTGTTCCTCTCAGTTTATCCGTGGCATTCCGTGACGCAATCCGTGCCGATTTCGGTTTTCGTGTGGGAGTTTCTTTGGGTTGATCCGAGGGCTTTCGTCATTGTAGCAATCTCGAGTTTTCAGTAGTCTCATTGACCCGTACTTGGGTCTCATGGTTCAAATTCAGGAGGGTGCTCTCAGTGGATTCCACATTCTGGCTCAATAAACCGAAGCGCAGATTTCAGCTCTTTTTTCCTCTCTCCGGCGTTCGCCCCGCCCAATATCCGGAAAAGCCTTTCAAGCCCAATCAGCTGGCCATTCTCCTGGTCAGCATAATACTTGGCATAGACGGTGGCGTGGGCTATGGCTCAGCAGCGGAGTTCATGGACCGATCAGTCAAAACCACAGACGACCTTTTCGGTACCACCCGAATCTCGGTCGAAGATTTTTATCTCTCACAGAGCTCACAGAGAAAAAATCAGACAAATTATTCATCTCTGACAATTGTGTGTACTCGAGCGATTCCCGTCTTTTACGGGAAGAGCGGGCGAGAGATGCCGGACTTCTGTCTCCTGGCTCCTGAATGCCAAAATGAGGAATCTCCCATGTCCAAGACAGAAAGAGCCCTGAAAAAGGCTATGGACCCGCTCAAGGGTAAAAACATCATCGGAGCGATGCTAAACAAGGTCAGGGCGGACGAGATACCGCTGACGCTACGTCAGCGGTGAAGGCCAAAGGTCAGCAGAGACGTTGACCGTAAAAATACAATTAAATCAGCTACTTTCATCGGATTAGCACAAATCCGAACGGGCGGCAGCTTGCGCGAATTCCGGACCCAGCCTTTATTATTTCCGCTGTCAACCTCCAAGGGACGCAGAAGAATGAGCGAAGATAACAACCAAAAGGTCAGACCCCTGCTGTACAAGGATTTGACACACAAAATCATCGGGGCAGCCTTGGAGGTTTACAAAGTCCTTGGTTACGGGTTCATGGAGGAGGTCTATGAAACTGCTATCCTCAAGGAATTCGAGCTGCGGGGAATCCCGGCCAAAAACGACTGCCGCATTCAGATTAGCTACAAAGGCGACACGATTCCCTTCTATTTGCCAAACATCCTGGTGGATGACAAGGTCATCGTCGATCTTCGTGCCCACGAAGGGTACAATCCCAGATACGAATCACAGATGATCAACTACTTGAAAGCCACAGGCATCAGAGTAGGCCTAATCATCAACTTCGGTCGAGACGGGTGCAAGCCGAGGAGGTTTGTATCATGAAAAAGCAGGAGACAGCAGACAGGAGACAGGAGAGAGCATTCAGCATTCAGCAATCTTCAATGAGTAGCTATCAATCATTGAAAAATCGTCAATCGTCAATCATCTCCCATGCTCTACTGGTACGTCATACAAACCAAGCCTAAAAAGGAAGAAGTGGCCGTGTCTCACCTCGAGCACGAGTCTATCCAGGTCTTCTTTCCCAAGATGGAAGCCACTTCAATCATATATGGAAAATCTAGAAAGGTCATCAAGGCCCTCTTTCCCAATTACATCTTTGCCCATTTCGACCCCTTTGTGAGCTACCGGTTGGTCAGGTGGTCGAGTGGGGTAAGCCGGGTCTTGGGATTTGATGATGGCCCAGCACCTGTAGACGACCAGGTCATCGAGATCATAAAGAGGCGGGTGGATAAGAACTGTGTAGCCCGGAAGGCATTGCATTTCAAAGCAAAAGACCGGATCCGCATCCGCTCCGGCCCCCTCAAGGACCTCATGGGCATCTTTGACCGCTGGGCCTCAGAAGAGGGCAGAGTGAAGGTTCTCCTCAACCTCCTCAACTACGACGCCAGAGTGGAACTGCACTACTCCCAGGTGGAAAAAATTACCTAATAAAACCAACAAAGGAGAAGATATGGATTTGAAAATTCTTTTAACTAAGGTCATAAGATGCTTAATCTTGTCTCTGATAGTAAGTGGACTCGTTTTTTCTAATCAATCCATGGCGGCTGAAAAAACTGTAGCCAACACCCCAGAGACCAAAAAGGCGACAGTGGTTGACTCTTCCTACATAATCGGCCCATCGGATGTTCTCGAGATCCAGGTCTGGAGAGAACCTGATTTCTCTCGTCAGGTACTTGTCAGACCTGATGGAAAAATTACCTTTCCCTTGATAGGCGATATTCAGGCATCCGATATGAGTACCATGGATCTGAGGGCTCTTCTGACAGAAAAACTACAAGGTTTCGTTGACAACCCAGAGGTAACGGTAATCGTCCTCGAATCTCGCAGTAAGAACTTCTATATTACAGGAAGGGTTAATCGGCCCGGAACCTATCCATTGAGTTCGCACATGACAGTCCTTCAAGCCTTATCGGTTGCAGGCGGTTTCGGAGAGTGGGCACACAAGGATAACATTCGTATCATCCGAAGATCTGGCGAAAAAGAAGAGATTCTTCCCTTTGATTATGACAAGGTCATCTCAGGGAAAAATCTGGAGCAGAATATCCTCCTTGAGCCGAATGATACGATCGTCGTGCCATGAGAAGAGGAAAAATCGGGTTAATAAGCAAGATATGGATCCTTTTCTTGATGTCACTTTTTCTTTTTCCTATGACATCATCAGGCCAGTACAGCTTTGAACTTATTCCTCGTATATCGGTCAGCCAGGTATATGACGATAATATCTACTTAGACAATATTAATGAAAAATCAGACTATCTGACTACCGTATCACCAGGGATAAACCTGACGATCTCTTCCCTAAATAATTCCCTGAGTCTCGATTATGCCCCTACCTGGGTCTGGTACGATAAACATGATGAAAATGATACGGTTAGGCAAGCCGGTACACTTGGTTTTTGGCAGAACATGGCAGAGCACCTAAGATTCGACCTGACCGATACCTACCTCAGAACTGAAGAACCGATCGAGGAGACCGAGGACGTTGAAGGGGTCAGAACTTCCAGAAATACCTACCAGAGGAACACAGGAAATGCCAGTCTTCGGTATCAGTTTGGCCCAGAAGATACTATTGCCTTTGGTTATAGACATAACCTTTTGGAAAATGAAGATCCAACACTGGTCGATGGCAGGATCCAGAACCCATTCGCCGTGATCAATTATTGGTTTAATGTAAGAAATGGGTTGGAGCTTGACTACGGATTCACTGATGCAAACTTCTCGCGGGAAGATGATGTTATGGCTGGAGATGACTATACAGGCCATGCCACAGGCATTCAATACATTTACCGTATTACGCCGTATACCAGGGGCTCAATTGGCTACAACTTCACGAATCGAAATTTCGAGGGGCTTACAGAAGAAGACTACAAGGTTCATGAAGGGTCTGTCAGTTTTGAACATGCCTTCTCTCCTGATCTTTCTGTTTCTATAGGAGGTGGTCCTTTCATCCAGCAGAACGAGATATCCGATGATGAAACTGGATATAGTTATGATGCATTATTAGTGAAACGCTTTGAGCGAGGGAGTTTTACCATTGGAGGCCGCGGCGGCTGGGATGAGGCCTATTTAGAGGCAGAACGAAGGGGTTTTACCACGTATTGGAGCGCCAACACGACACTGGACTACCAAATCATGGAACCCTTAAGCGTTTATGGGGGCGTTTCTTACAGGCAGGATAAAGATCCAGCTGACCGGGAATGGGAAACCCGGAGGGGTAATTCTGGGCTGAGATGGGCATTCCTTCGCTGGTTTTCCCTCTCCCTGGATTATTCCTACGCTGTAAGAGATGATGATGTGAATACGGAGGATTTTAGAGTCAATAGAGTGATGCTCCTTCTCACCGCCAGCAAGCAGTTGAGGTGGTGAAAAAGAGCTAGAGACTCACAGGCTTTCTTGTTTGACAGGATTAACAAAATAATTTGGATTTGTTGTTTCTCAGTTTTCTGTCTCTCTCCGAGCTGTAGGCTCTACAAGCCGGAAGCCCGCCCATAGAGGCTACGCCCCGGTGGGATGAAAGAGCGAAAAAAATCCATGTAATCCTGTAAATCCTGTCTAAAGAAATGAGCTTAACATGCAACCACTCGAAATAGAAAACTACAAAGATATTGCCATTCGTCGGATGTGGTGGATTATCATTCCCTTCCTGCTATCGATATTGATGGGCATTGGCTGGAGTTTAAGACTTCCCAGAGTTTACCGGGCCAGCACCCTGATTTTGGTCCAACCCCAGAAGGTGCCAGAAACCTATGTCCGAGAAATCGTGTCCCTTGGGATTGAAGACCGAGTACGCACCATGACCCAACAGGTAACCAGTAGGACTAATCTGGAAAAGATCATTAGGGACTTTAATCTCTACAACGAACCTGGCAGCCAGATGTTTATGGAAGACAAAGTGGTGAATCTCCGTAAAAGAATAATGGTAGATGCTTCCAGTAGCGGAAGACGGGGGACGAGTACCTTTCAGATTTCTTTCACCGGGAGGTATCCTAAACAGGTGGCGGATGTTACCAACGGCCTGGCTTCTTATTTCATAACCGAAAACCTTAAATTACGAGAAGATCAGGCTATAGGCACTGCAGAATTCTTGGCCGAGGAACTGGAAACCATCAGAAGGAGGCTGGTGCAGAAGGAAGAAGAGTTGAAGAGGTACCGGGAGAGATATATGGGGGGGCTCCCTGAACAATTGGAAACCAACCTAAGGATTTTGGAAAGGATCCAGCAGCAGGTAGTTACGAACCAGGAGAATTTGAGGGAGGCCGAAAACAGAAAGCTCCTGATCCAACAACAGCTCGCAGAGGCTGCCGAGATTAGAAGAAGACCTGTAGTGTCAGCCGAAACCAGGGGAGAAACAGAGCAACCCACCTCATTAGACCAATTAAAAACGCAATTGGCCCTACTTGAAGCAAGATACACAGAAAGGCATCCAGATGTTATACGCCTTAAAGAGAAGATTTCGAATTGGGAATCTAGGGAGAAAAGCGATCCTAAGGAAAGTCAAGAGGTGGCAGAATATGGGGGTATGTCCCAGTCCGAAAGAAACCTGGCAAACCAGTTGCGGGAAGTCGAGTTAGGAATAAAAAATCTTAAGGCCGAATCAGCCCAACTACATTCTCAGATGAAGCGGTACCAGACCCAGGTAGAAAACACACCAAAGCGGGAGCAGGAACTCATGTCCCTGAATCGGGATTACAAAAATATTCGAGAAACCTATAATTCCCTCTTGAGCCGAAAATTAGAGGCCCAGCTCGCAGTAAGTATGGAGAGGAAACAGAAAGGTGAGCAATTCAGGATATTGGACCCTGCCAGGACCCCTATCAGACCTTTTGAGCCGGATATCAAGCGCATACTTTTTATGAGCGTTGCCCTCGGGTTAGGTCTGGGATGTGGTCTGGCCTATCTGAAGGAAATCATGGACACATCCTATAACACGCCTGAGGAAGTGGAAAAGGAGCTCCAATTACCTGTCCTGGTTAGCATGCCCATTCGATACACTCAAAGAGAATTAAAGAGCATCAAATGGAAAAAGGTCCTGGCATTTGCCTCTGTGGGTATAGGGTTCATCCTATCTGCTGTTGGGATTGTCCTTGCCATAAAAGGACCAGATGCTACACTGAACTTCATAAAAAATATTCTTGCAAAAATGTGAAATTCACAGCTTTCTTTTTTATGTGGAAGCATCCAAACGCCCTAAGACCGGCCCTCCGGGCCTTAAGAAATAATTATATCACCACGGAGCTTGCTATATCATAGCAAGCTCCGTGGTGAATCTTCAGATGTATACTGAGTTCTACAACCTAAAAGAAAAACCATTTAACCTCACGCCATCGCCGCGTTTTCTCTATCTGGGAGAAACCCATAAAGAGGCCTTGTCCTTACTTACGTATGGGGTTATGGAACGAAAGGGATTTGTCCTCCTTACAGGCGAAGTAGGTACCGGTAAAACCACTATAGTCCAGGCACTTCTGAAAAACCTCGACTCTTCGATCAAATGCGTTTACCTATCAAATCCTACCCTGTCTGCCAAAGATTTTCTATTTTATGTGGCTTCTGGTTTAGGTCTCAAAACTCAATTTAGCTCTAAGGGCCCCCTTTTGGTCCAATTTGAGGACTTTCTTCGAAGGTTATTTCAGCATCAAAAAAATGTGCTCTTGATTGTTGATGAGGCCCAGAGGCTGTCTTTTAGGCTCCTGGAAGAGATTCGGCTTCTTTCCAACATACAGACGGCCGATAGAAAACTTATTAATATCTTCCTGGTAGGTCAACCGGAGCTGAATGAAAAGTTAAGCCAACCAATATGCAGGCCTCTCCTGCAGCGAATCAGTATCCGTTACCATATCAAACCGCTAGATCTGGAGGGTACTCAGGAATATATCGAAACAAGGCTTAAGGTAGCTGGTGCTGAAAATGGGTACAAGATTTTCCCCAACCATGTGATCAAGGCCGTTCATCAGTATTCAGAAGGATATCCGAGGATGATTAACATCCTTGCAGACAATGTCCTGCTCCTGGGGTACTCAAAAGGGGAGAAAAAAATTACCCCTGCTATGGTCAAGGAATGCTACCAGGATATTTGCCTTGACAGTGTCCTTTCAAGGAAAAGGCAGCAACCTCAACAAGCTTCCTCATCTCCCTTGAGAAGTTATTGGAAGTGGGCGCTGGCTTTGTTTTTTGTCATCATTTTCACGGCTACGTTTATGAGCCGACGAGGGCAGAATTTTTTTTGGCGCTTGGCCGGATCCATACCGATTATCTCCCAGGCTCCTTTTAAGGAACTCTCAAAAGAGCAGCCATTGGTAATAAAGAGGAAAATAGATGTAGTCAGTACGAATCCGAGGGAGAAGCGAAGCACTTCCGCTTTTCAAACAGAAGAGAAACAAGCCGACACTATTGACCTCATACGACCAGAAAAGCCAAAGGAGATCGAGAGTAGTCTCAGGGTAGAAGATAGAGAGTCATGGAAGTCCGTCATTGTCAAAGAAGGAGACACCCTGAGCAAACTGGCGGCGGCTGTTTATGGCCGGGCTGACGAGGATAACCTGAAGCTCATCCATAAGCATAATCCTGAAATCAAAGACATCAACAGGATTGAGGTGGGTCAGAAGATTATCTTTCCACCACCGTATTCAACGGATTAAGGGTCAAAGTCATATAACCACAGAGCTTCACCCTGTTAGATAAGATTCAAAGTTCCTACGTAATTTCGGCTAACAGTGAAGAATGGCTGAATTTTGCAGTTTATTCTTATCACAACATCTAACAGGGCAAGGAGGACGCAGAGGAAGGGATCTGTAGATCAAATGTGGAGTTCTAAGGACATAAATGACCTTACTGGCGAGGTCATTGGTGCAGCTATTGAAGTTCAGAAGGCCCTGGGACCTGGATTATTGGAATCGGCCTATGAAGAATGTCTGTGCCGTGAGTTAGATTTAAGAAAAATACCTTACGAGAGGCAGAAAGAGCTCCCTATAGAATATAAAGGCGTGAAATTAGATTGTGGTTATCGTTTAGATATTGTTGTGGCAAACCAGTTAATTCTTGAATTAAAAGCATGTGAAAACCTGCAGCCGATTCATGAGGCGCAGCTCCTGACTTATTTAAGGTTGACGAGCAGCAAGGTGGGTCTTTTGATTAACTTCAACGTCCCTGTTTTAAAGGAAGGGATAAAGAGGTTGATCAACTAACTAGGAGGGTAGGATTCCCAATGTGAGAGGATGAAGAGGTGCCGGATGGCTGAGTTCTTTTGGCCGATGGTCGTCTCCCCATCGGCCAAAAAAGAAAGCTCACTCTGTGCTCTCAGCGCCTCTGTGGTAAAAATTATCGCATGTGAAAGGTAACCCATGGGCAAAATATACGCAGCCCTGGAAAGACACAAAAAAGAAAAGTCCATAAAAACAGAGAGCCTCCCCATTGGAGAGCCACCTCTGGCCCATGAATTGCTCGTTCAGAATGGCTTCAGCCCTAAACTTCTGG
>JABXJY010000324.1 GCA_013375385.1 Desulfobacterales bacterium | reverse complement strand
CGCCGGTGCTGTCATTGCGAGCGTAGCGAAGCAATCTCATTGGCTGTAACTGCTTGAAATCAGGAGATTGCTTCGTCACTTCGCTCCTCGCAATGACCGGTGAAAAGGCTTTTTACGAAGCCGACAAACTTATCCTTTGACAGATTTATGACATACAAGAAAATGACCAAAACTCTAGATGATCTTTGGTAAGAAGGTTATGAAAATCTCGACATCTACTATCAGGGAGTCTATGGCTTCCTGGTTCCCGACGTTGAATTCGATAGATTAATCGGTAGGATCGAAGGCATAAAAGGTACTATAATCTATGAGGGCAAAACGGTGGGAGAGTGTGAGCAGAAATTTAGAGAAGCTGTATCCATGATCATTAGAAAGCAACAGGGATAGGATATGCCGGTAAGCAACACAGAAGAATGGATACAGATTGCGCAGCTTGATGAACAGGATCAGATACGGTTTACCCCCGATTTCCGTGACATTATGGGTAGCCTAGGATGGGAAGCTAAAGCATTCGTAGGGCACTTGCTTGGTTTGTGGTATGATGCTTTCGAGCACATGCTGGATTACACTAGCGGTGAGGCGATTTTTTCAGAAGACCAGCCCGGAGTCTTTGATCGAAATGACTTGGATGGCCCACAAGATGTCGTGGAATATTGGGCTAAGATTTGGAGTGAGAACGACAAATTCTACAAGCCGCCCCATGAAGCTGGAACGGGATTGGGCTTGGATGTTTCCTGGTACCGTGACATCTTGCGCGCAAAGCTAGTCTCATTGAGAATTCCCAAAGGAGTGCTCATAGCATATAGAGATAGGATCTTCGGAGAAATTTAAAGAATGGAAGCGGCATTCGAAAATGAGTGAAGCAGCGGCACATCCATGAAAATATAAATAAGTGAATGAACTGATGGGTTTGATAAGGGATGAAGCATAAAGGTGAACAAAATGGAAAGAGATAAGGATCTCAGGAGAGAGGTGGAGAAAGCCTTTTTGGCGCTCTCCCCTGAGGAGAGAGAAGCGGTCATCAGCCATGGCGTTGCCGTTCGATTGTCTGATTTGAGAAAACGCCTCTTTCTTGCCGAAAGCAAGATCCGCCATTTTGAAGAGAAGTACAAGATCACACTGGCTCAAGTTGAGGCTCATGGTTTGGCTGACGATGCTGACTACGAGATGCATGAGGATTATGTAATGTGGCGGCATTGGGCTGGAGCAGCGGACAAAGCAAAAACCTACATTGTTGTGCTGGAAAAGATAGCCCAACACGGTCTGTACCTGGGTGAATCTGCGCATGCTGGCCACTGAGAGGCTTCTTGAAATAGAGACCAGTTTTAGCGAATCAGTAGCGCGCATTGTGCCAATGGAGTTGGACGGTGAAACGCTCCGGTTGGTTCTTTACCTGAAGGACGGGACGAATTTAAGGGTCACTGAGCTGTGGGCTGTAAGCGTTCTTGAGTGGTACAGCTATTACTGGCTGACACCTGCGAACGAGTTAAAGGTTGGCTGGGACAACGCACCCCATCATACACGGTTAGAAACTTATCCACATCATAAACATGTCGGTCGGAAAGAGAATTTGCAGCCTTCATCTGAGACCCGCCTCGAAGAAGTGATGAAGATTGTACTGTCAGACATTTAAGCCTTCAACCGATTTTTGCTCAAAACATTTTCTGATGATTCAACTTTTTTTTCTGGATTCTGAGGTTGCAGTGAAACGGACCGTTATTTATGGAATTCATGACCTACCGCTACCGGGGTCACGTCGGACCGGATGACAATATCCAGGGCCTCCATACGGATATCAGGCCACGAGAAGAAGTTGAGCAATGGCTGGCCAGGGATCCTATTACAACGTTTGAATGCTTTCTGCTTGACAACGGCGTGCTGGATGAGGCAACCCTGGGTCACATTAAAGATGATGTCAGGGTAGAGGTTGAAGAGGCTCATACCTTTGCAAGCGAAAGCCCAAGCCCTGAAGAGAGCGAGTTATCGAAATATGTCTTCAAAGAAAAATAGGGTTTTTCGGGTTTGTTGAGTTTGTTGGGTTCCTTGAGTTGATAGGATTTGTTGAGTTGTTTAAGTTTACGTGGTTTGCTCGGATCATTGAGTGATGAAGATTACAAGATTTGAGGACCTCCAGTGCTGGCAGGAGGTTCTTACAGTTTACACTTCGTTTACTCTGTTGCTTGAGTTTGTTGAGTTATGAAAATTCAGAGGTTCGAGGATTTAGAATGTTGGAAAGAAGCCCGAAATTTCGTCAATCTTGTGTATCAAGCAGTGAAGAACAATTCTGATTTTCAAAAGGATTTTAGGTTAAGTGGACAGATCACTGCAGCAGCCGTCTCTTCAATGAGCAATACCTGCCCTGTTAAATAGCTTGGGTCACATTGTTTTACACATATGTTTTGCAAAGTCAGAAGGATAAGCAGTTTTATACGGGTTTCACTG
>JABXJY010000070.1 GCA_013375385.1 Desulfobacterales bacterium | reverse complement strand
GAAAGAAGGTAGAGGATAAAAGTCCCTATAACGGGCCCGTATATTGTTGCTGCTCCCCCAAATATTGTCCATATCAAGGGATAGATTGAGAAAAGAAAAGAAAGTGTTGATGGGCCTACAACAACCATGGTATGAGCATACAGCCCCCCCGCAATTCCGCCAAAGAACCCGCTGAGCCCAAAAGCGAGTATCTTGTATTTTACCGTGTTAACCCCAGAATCCCTTGCCGAAATCTCATCTTCCCTGATTGCACAAAAGATAATTCCAGACCTGATAATACGGCTTCCTGTATCGGTGATTTTCCACATAATGGCAGCAGAAATCACCATGACGATCAGGCAAAAATAGTAAACAAATAGTACGGAATCCGAAATCGGGGATAGCCCGTAGAGACCAAGCTCGCCACCGGTAAGATTTGGAAAGATAAAAACAACGCCTTGAAGAATGACAGGGAAGGCCAAGGTAACAATAGCTAAGTAAGGGCCCCTCAGCCGCAGAGCAGGGATGGCCAGAATGACTCCCATAATTACCCCGGTAAAGGCACCAAGCGGTATGGTGATCGCGATTGGCAACCCCCCTTTTAAGCTGAGTATAGCAGATGTGTACGCACCGACCCCAAAAAAAGCCCCATGCCCCAAACTTAGCTGACCTGCAAAAAATAACAGATCCCAGCTTACTGCAAAGAGGGCAAATATTGAGGCAAAGGTCAACATTTTAATAAGATGTGGGTCGCTGATAACCAGACCCACTGACAGAAGAAGAATTATTCCAAAAAACCCTATCATCCTCCCAGGAATATCTAATACCTCACCCTTAAAGCTTTTGTAGAGACGCCAAAAAAAATACTGCACTCTTCACAACCTCTCTTCTTCGAAAGCTACACCGAAAAGGCCTTCAGGTCTTATCGACAACACAAGTACCATCACTAATAACGCAACTGTACTCTTAATAAAGGCACCCATTGGCAGCCAGTTGACGACAGCGACCTCAGAAAACGCTAGAATATAGGCTGCGATAAAACTTCCCTTCAGGCTCCCCAATCCTCCAAGGACAACGATGGCCAAAATCATGATAATCGGATGCATCCACATTGAGGGCTCCACCACATATATTGGAGAGACGACTACGCTGGAGATTGTCACAAACCCTATCCCTATAAACATGGCTATTATGGAGACTCTTTTTTCGCTGATTCCCATGAGATTAACAACTTCTTTATCTTGCGAGGTAGCCCTAATAGCAATGCCTATCCTGGATTTTGACAAGAAGAGCCACAAACCGAAAATGAGGGCTATACAAAAACCAAATGCCAGAAAGTATTGATTTAAAACCCTTACACCAAAGAGCTCTCGATACCCGTGAATGAAGGGTGGAACCCTGTGAAAGTGGTAACCAAAGATTGAAAGCACGCACTCCTCAAAGAAGAAGGCCAAAGCTATGCTGATAAGTATTACCACAACTTCATGTGCTCGTATCCGTTCTAGACAAAATTTGTATGTGGCTACCCCTATGAAGGTGGCAATAAGTATCGATAGGGGGGCCGCTAGAAGAATGTTAAGGCCAAGCAGAGAACAAGAGACGTAAAAAAAATAGGCAGCCAACATGTAAAATGAGGTATAGGCAAGATTGATAATTCTAGCGGCCCCCCATATCAGGGAGAAACCAAGTGCCAGCGCGGCATATACTGTCCCAATCACAATTCCGCTAATCAAGACCTGCACGGATATTTCCTCTCTTATATACGACGGCTTGCTGTTTTATGTGGTGGTTTAAAATGCCCTCACACATTCGAAATAAGGCTCACTTCTTCTTCCAATATTCTACCATCCACGGTGGGAGCTTACATTTATCGCTGCCCTCATAGGTTACGCCCTCCCATCCATAGGGCCACACGACGCGCACTGTTCCTCCCTCACGCCATTGATTTATGACCCACGTGTTATATCCGGGGCCAAATCTCAAATCGTGGGCAAATTTGTGGTCTGGCGGGTAAAATACCATTCGGCCATAAGCACCAGTGTAGTCTGTTTTTTCAAGCTCAGGTACCAGCGCATCGGGGTCAAGGGTTCCCGCTCGCTCGATAGCTTCCTTCAATATATATACCGCATCATAGGTCACAGCCGTATACCCCGGATAGTCATCAAACCTCTTTACGAAGGTCTCCCAAAAGGGTATGGATTTCTCTGATATTTTGGCCGGGCCCAGCCCAGTCTGGGTTGTTACATAGATTCCGCGTCCTCCGGTCGCCTCCCAGAAGGTCTTTACGATTGCGTATGAGCTACCTCCTATCAAAGCTGCGGGAATTTCAAGCTCGCCCCATTGCTTTCCAAGCGCCACTCCCATTGGTCCAGACACTGCTTGAAAGATGATATGTGCTCCGCTATCTTTTATCGCCGCCAATTCAGCTGTCACATCGCTCGCGTTGGCAGATGGTCTCCATGCGCCAACCACCTCCAGACCCATTTTGGGAGCATTGTTCTCAACGGCTTTGACGATAGGATCTGCCCATTTCAGTTTATCGGCCAACACCGCAACCTTGAGCTTCTCAATTCCTAGTTCCTCTCTCACGATCTTAGCCACATCTGCCAAATGGAGAAAAAGCACCTTTCCCATGAATGAGGAATTTATCATTGCCCTGAACCAATACTTGAATTTATCGTAATTCTTAGCCACTCGAATACAGAGTTCCGGATGGGCCGCTCCACAGCCGATGAAGATCTTTTTGTACTTCATGGCCACATCTTGCATTGCAAGGGCTGATTCCGTCCTTTTGGTGCCCACAAAGAAATGAACCTTACGAGCAGCTTTCTCGATTGCTAATACTGCATCGGAGACACTGAGTTCCTCGTTTGTATCCACCTTTACTAACTCTATCGGTACTTTCACGCCTCCCACAAGCACACCACCGGCCTTATTTATTTCATCTTGTGCAATCAGTGCACCACGCCAGTGGTTCTCTCCAGCAGTGGTTTTCATCGGACCGGCGACCCCTATCTTTATTGCTTTGACACCCGCCTTCTTTGCCTCTGCTGTACCCCAGCTTGCCCCCAAAACCAAAAGGCACATACTTAAGAAACCGATAATAATTTTTTTTGTCATGGTACCCTCCCTCCTTTTAGGTTAACCCTACAAGGTCATCTGTGGATTTGTTCTCTAGATGTACTAGCGCTCAATTCGACAAAACCACAATATGTTCACTAAAATTACGCAGTAGGGTAAATATTGCACATTAAACGTTACGCACCACTGAGTACCCAATTATAGTGAATGACCTAAATAAGTAGACATTCAATAGGCTGTCATTGCGGGCGAAGCGCAGCAATCTCATGGGATTGCCGCGTCGCTGGGCTCCTCGCAATGACGACTTTATTATGTCATTCATTATAACTAATGAAAATTATTATCAGAACTCGATGAAGATCATAAACCCAGATATGCTTTTTTTATCTTCTCTTCACCACGCAATTCATCGGAGGTCCCTTCAAAGACTACCCTGCCTTGAGAAAGTACATAATTTCTGCTCGCCAAGTTCAGGGCCCTGTTAACATCCTGCTCCACTAAAAGGACCGTAATCCCTGTCCCGAAAATAGCCTCTATTCGCTTGAAGACCTCACCTTTGAGTTTGGGGGCCAATCCAAGGGAAGGCTCATCAATCAATAAAATCGTTGGATTGGACATGAGTGCCCTTCCAATGGCGAGCATGGTTCGCTCTCCACCAGACAAGGTGCCCGATGTCTGTCTCTTTCTTTCCTTGAGCACAGGAAATAGCCCGTAAACCTCCTCTAAGAGTTGCCTTACTTTTCGTTTTTCTTTGATGAGAAAGGCACCGGTTTTCAAATTATCGATGACGGTCAACTCACGATAGGGCCTCCCTCCCTCGGGGCAAAGGATTAAGCCCCTTTCGGCCCTTTTAGCAGCCGGAACCTTGCTTATGTTTTCCCCATTGAAGAATATATCACCCTCTATGATAATATTTGAGATTTCCTTCCTCATCCCCCTCATCATTTCTTTTTCCCAGTGCATAAGGCCACATATGGTACGAAGCAAAGTCGTTTTCCCGGCCCCGTTGGCGCCAACAATACTGACGAATTCCCCTTTATCAATCCCTAAACTCACGCCATCTAACACCAATGCTGTATCATACGCAACAGTGATCTCTTTTACCTCAAGGAGCAATTTCAACAACCTCCTACATTTCTCCGCCTATATAGGCTACAATCACCTTCTCATCGTTAGCTATTTCATGGGGGGTACCTATCGCAAGGATTTCACCATAGTTAAGGACAATCATCCTGTCGACTATCTTCATGAGATCTGCCAGTTTATGTTCTATGATAAGCATACTTGGCCCCTCACTATGTAATCGACCAAACCTCCCACCTTTGTGTAACCTTTTTATTGATTTTGCCATAAGCTCGGTTTCGTGGGGATTTAATCCCCCAAAGGGTTCATCGAGCATGAGTAGCTCCGGTTCGGTGGCGAGGGCGCGAGCTATCTCCAGCCGGGTTAAATCACCGTGAGAGAGGATCGAGGCCCTCTCCTTTGCCAGATGGGCAATTCCACAGAACTCCAGTGCATCCTGGGCCTTGGCCTCTATTCTCTTTACCCACTCTCCTCTTTTTACCCTCCCTGCACCGATGCACCCTATCATAACATTTGCAATGATAGGCAGGCCCCGGAATGGTCTTACAACCTGATGTGTTGCCACGATTCCTTTTTTAACAGTCCCCCAGGACGATTGCCCGGTAATATCTTCTCCTCGAAATGTGACGGTTCCCGCATCGGACTTTAACGCACCCGTTATGAGCCGTATGAGCGTGGTTTTCCCCGAGCCATTTGGCCCGATGAGACCCACAATCTCATCTCTCTTCATCTGAAAACTCACCGTGTTTACCGCAGTAAGTCCCCCAAATTTTTTTGTGAGACCTTCAACTTTCAAGAAAGGGGCCATATTAAGCCTCTATATCCTCCCTCAATTCCCTTCGTGAAACCTTGCCGACATCAGTTTTTGGGATTTCTCCCCTAAACTCCACAATTCTCGGTACCTTATAGTGGGCCAATCTTTCCTTACAGTAATTGGTAATTATCTCCTCTGATAATTTTCCTCTCGCGTCGGCCTCGAGCACAACCACTGCTTTGATATTGGCACCCACCTTGGGATCAGGAACCCCAATAACTGCTGCTTCCATGATCTTTGGATGGGATCTTAGAACCTCCTCAACCTCTCGAGCAAAGACTGAATAGCCCTTATATTTAATTAAATCCCTCTTTCTGTCGTAGAAATAAAAATAACCCTCCTCGTCCATCCGCGCTAGGTCACCTGTTTTAAGCCATTTTTCTCCTCCTATTTCTATAAAGGCTTTCTCTGTTTCCTCCGGGTTCCTCCAGTAACCTCTCGTTACATGTGGTCCTTTCACCACCAACTCACCTATCTCCCCAAGAGGGACAAATTCCTCTGTTTCCGGATGAATAAGGGCTGCATTTGTGTTCGGTAAGGGGATTCCGAATGAGCCAATCTTCCGCCTTCCAAGGGGGGTTGTATTAAGTCCTGAAGATGTCTCGCTTAACCCCAAGCCTTCATATATTTCGGTCCCTACCCGCCTTTCCCAACTTTGGGCTGTATCTTCAAGGAGCGAGTCTGCACCAGAGAAGACAAATTTCAAACGCCTCCAGTCAACTCGATCCGTCTTTTCATGATCATTAAGAAGTTCATAGAGGCTTGGCACGCCCAAAAAAAATGTTACCCCATCTTTTCCAACGCTACGAATAATGTCGTCAAGATCGGGAGTGGTAAATATGATAAGCCTGTAACCACGAATGAGACCCGTGATCATAACGGTAACCTGGCCAAAGATGTGGTAGAAGGGCAGATAAGCCACCATAACCTCTTTGCCCTCTTCAAGATTCTTGCCAGCCTCAAAGCTGAAAGACCAAAAGGCCTGGTTTATTGCCGCATTCGCAATCAGATTGTAATGGGTAAGCATGACGCCTTTGGGCAGTCCTGTGGTCCCTCCCGTGTAAGGTAATACGGCCAGATCTTCCTTCGGATCAAACGTTATCTGAGGCGGCGTTGGTTGAGTTTTCTTTATCAAATCCTGAAACCAGTACGCATCCTCCCGTTCATCAATTTCAACAATCGGGATCTCCATTTTTTGGTAAATATTTCTCAGTATGGTTTTTCCAAATAACTTCTTGAGGGGAGGCAGATATTCATCAATACGAGTGAGAATAACCGTTTTTAATTTAAAATTCGTCTTCTTAACGAACTCATAGAGTATATCCTGACAAATAATAGTCTCAGCCCCGCTATCTTCAAGCTGGTGCTTGACCTCCGAGGTAACGTACACAGGACTGATGGTTGTTAACACAGCCCCTACCTTAAGAGCACCAAAATAGGAAATAATGAACTGGGGACAATTCAGCATATAGAGGGCAACCCGATCCCCCTTCCTCACACCTAACTCATAGAGGGCAGTGGCGAATCTCTCAACCTTATCCCTTAACTCCACATAATCCATTTTCTTGCCATAAAACACGATGGCAGTCTTGTTCTTCCATTTTTCAACTGCCTCATCAAAAAGTTGCACTAAGGATACAGTGGGAATGTCAACTTCGGGATCGAGTCCTTCAGGATAGAATTTAAGCCAAGGCTTCTCTAAATAGGTAGCTTCGTTTTCTTTTTTCTTACCCCTGCTGTCCATAAAACAACCTCTTTACGTCAGTATGATCAAATATCTGCCCAATAGTTTCAAGCCAAGGTTCTTGGTGGGAAATCCGGCAATTGACTATAGATGGGATGCTCTGTCCCATCCTGAATTCTGGCCGCCCTCTTGGCCGCTGCCTTATACCGGTCAAAATCGGCTAAGGCATGGATAGAAAGCCTCTGGGCAGCGAGAGAGCCTTCGGCGTGAAGGGTGAGAACTCCTTCATATGAAGAGGTTAAATCTTTTATGAGTTTTACGAGCCTGAGCCTATGCTCAGCAGGAATGCCGTCTTTTCCCCCGAGGTACTTCTCTATCAGTGGCCGGGTCTCAGGATTTAAGAAATCTTTTGATGAGGGAGCAGTGGCCACAATGCCGCCGGCTATATCCTGAAGATACTTGACTGCCTGATGGTAGTTATCGGCAAAGAAGAACTTCGAGATATTTGAGTATATCGGGTGAGGGTAAACCAGATCCGTACCGGGTTCTCCTACACAATGCTCACAGGCAGCTCTGCCCAAGACCTCTGTCCCCTCAACATACATGGCGAGCCAGGTAAGCTTGTCCTGGATGTGAGGGGCTTTTTCCAGGCCATTGTATTCAGCCATCAAGGCTGCCGCACCTACAAGGAATTCGAGCTCAATTGATTTGTAGGCATCGGCACTGAGGCGATGGAAATTGCCGAAGGTATACGCCATATCACCTGAAAACTGCCACTCACCCTTCATGAATATCCTTTCATGGGGAATAAAGACATCATCAAAGACAACAAGACAGTCGCTCACATACACACTTGCGCAAATCGGGTTCTCAAAGAAATCTCCTACCTCCTTAATGTCTGGTTCGGGACATATCATGGTAATGCCCTTGGTATTCGGTGGGATTGCAAAGGCCACGGCGTAGTCCTTGTCATCTTCGCGCATAGCCCGGGTGGGCAGGACTATCATCTCATTCGCCACTGCTGCCAAGCTTATGTGTGCCTTGGCACCCCTCACCACGATTCCATCACTGCCCTCATCTACTATCCTCAGGTAATAGTCCTTATGGGTCTGCTGCTGTGAAGGGCGAAGACTCCTGTCTCCTTTCACATCTGTCATGGCCAAGGCAACGGCAGCATCACTTTTTTGTAAGTGTCTGCGAAAGTCTTCAACGTGCCCTGAGTAACTGGTGCCTAGCTTCTTGTCCATCCTCCTGCACACAACAGTTACCGTATTGAGGCCATCGATACCCGTGAATTTAGCCGGTGTACCCTTACCATAGGCGACCCTGGCGCCGAGTTGTATGATTTCCCTTCGCCTCAAAAGGTCCTCAGCGCTCCTCTCCGGCATGAACACAAAGCTGCTCGGCTCACCCTCGCTATCGTTCTCCACCATGAGGCTTCGATACCGGGGGTCGTTAATCAATGTATAGTCCATAGCACAGAGATCGACAGCAATCCTCAGGTAAGGATTTTTGGTAACATCTTCCACTCTCTTACCCGAGAGATAGACTACCCTGCCATCGCTCAGGCTTCTTATATATTGCTTTGCTGTTCTAAGAGCCATATTCTTCCCTTCTCTGTGAGGATTGATGCTGGGTTATTCATACCCTCATGCTATTTTCATGAATTATCCTTCCCCGGGATGCTATCCTCCTTTTCCTTTATCATCTGTCTGCCTATGTCATAGGCCTTGAGATTTACATCCAGTTTATCCTGGGGTACGCTTTTTAAGATCGCCTCTTTGAAGTCTTCCTTCTCAAGGGGCAGGACACCCAGGCCAGAGAGTGCTCCGAGCATAATAATATTCCCCAAAATGGGGTTGCCAAGTTTTACTGCCTCATCCGTTGCATCAATAAACCACGCACTCGATGCCAGCTCCTGGGCCGAGCTTCTGATCTCTTCCATCGAAGGGTAGTCTTGCTCTCCAGCAATAACACTTACTGGACGGATAGCACGGGTATTGCTCAATATCGTGACCTGGGGATTACCGTAGTCCTTCAAGACCCTGATCCCCTCTGTAGGCTCCAGGGCTATAACCACATCAACCCTGCCCCTGGGTATCTGAGGGCTCCAGCTGGACCTGGCCGAGACCCTGAGGTGGCTCATAACTGACCCCCCTCTCTGGGATGCACCAAAGGTCTCCCCTATGGTGACATAGTATCCTCTCTTCACCAGCATATTCGCCAAGACCCTGGATGCCATGACATTTCCCTGCCCACCCACACCAGTAATGATTATGTTATAGGGATCCTGCGCCAATTGCGTGCTTGCCATGGCCTATGCCACCTCCTTTCTTTCTATAGCCCCTGCAGGACATATGTCCGCACAGACACCACAGCCTGTACATATGACATCGTCAACCCTAGTGACCATCTTGTCTTTATCCCAAGCGAGACCCGGGCAACGGAATACACGCGTGCATACCTTATTGCATCCACAGTTCTCACCGAGGCATATCTCATCATCAATTGTGATGTCGTACTTCTTCCCGGCCTTTTTTTCAGGACTGAGGGCACATATCTGTCTCAGTATAAGGACCTTGACGCCTCCTTTATCATCCATGAGCTCATTAAGTATGTTCTGTGTTTCCCCTAAATCAAAGGGGTCTCTAATCTCAACCCTGGCACCCATTGCCCTGCATATCCCTGCAGCATCCACGCTCGTGACCTCCTCTCCCAGTGCATTTACTTTCAGGCCTGGATGGGGTTGAAATCCTGTCATAGCGGTACCACTATTATCCAGTACCACCAGGGTGAAGTCCGAATTATGGTGCACGGCATTGATGAGGGCTGGTACCGCTGCATGGAAAAAGGTGGAATCTCCACAGGCTGCCAGCACCGGTTGGTCAAAACCGAGCCTTCCCAGCTTTCCGAAACCACTGGCGATACCACCCCCGGAGCCCATGGCATGTAAGGTCTTCAGGGTACTGAAGCCACATGGTAACGTTGCCATGCCATAACACCCGATATCACCACAGACAAAACCCTTCCGCCCATCCAATTGAAGTGCATTATGAATACTCCAGAACGATGCCCTGTGGGGACATCCTGGACAGAAGGTCAACTCCCGAGCCGGTGCCCTGCTGCTAGCTACCCCCTCGGCCTTTTCTGTATACTCATCAGGCACGGGCTTATAGTCAATACCTACAATCTGAGCGAGGGCACCAACGACCAGATCGGGATTCAGCTCTCCCACCGCAGGGATTGTGCCATCATTCTTGCCATGGAATGTCTTTATCCCGATTTCAGGCGCCGTTTCAGCCGCAAGTATCTTAACGTTCTCTTCCAGAAATGGTAGCACCTCTTCCACTATCAGGATCTTATCTGTCCTGGATAGATGCCTCTTGAGGAGCTCAGGTGGAAGCGGCCACGTGGTGCCCAACTTCAGTAGACCTACCCTATCTTCCACCCCGAGGATACCGATAGCCTCTCTGCTGTAAAGGTTACAGGCACTACTTGTAATAATCAAAAACTCTGGTTTCTCAGGGCCATGATAGGTATTAAATGGACAGTCCTCAAAGATCGCTCTCGCCTTTTTTATCTTTTCCTGCTGTTGAGCATGCTTGTACCTCACAGGCAAGCTCATGACCGCACCCTCCATAGGATCAAGGATGAAACCATCGCACTTAAACACAGCACGTACATCGCCGGGAGGAAGCTTACCGAACTTTACGTTTCCACTGGCATGAGACATCCGGGTTACGCTGCGAACCATTACCAGGTTCCTGATCTCTTCTGAGAGCTCAAATGCCCATTTGATCATATCCTTGGCCTCTTGAAAATCTCCCGGCTCAAGCAGTGGGATCTCCACCAGTCTGGCAAAAAAGCGTGATTCACCCTCATTGGCACTGGACAGGGCTCCTGGATCATCACAC
>JABXJY010000323.1 GCA_013375385.1 Desulfobacterales bacterium | reverse complement strand
CAGCAAATGGTGTCTGAACGATATGATAGCCTTCCCAAACAGCTGCATTTGCGACAAATGCCAGAATGCCTCGCCCTGTGGGCGGCGAGCTTCACTGCGCAAGGGCGTCAGCTACCATTGAAGACAGGAATCTGACTTCCACACCCATCTGATAATGGTCGTTCAGGTTGCTGAGTTGCGTATGGCAGTTCTCACACGCTGTGGCGAGGATTTTTGCACCGGCTTCTCTGACCTGATCAACCTTTACCCTTGATGATTTCATTCTGAAATCAAGTGTGTCCTCACCGAGGGCGACCAACCCCCCTCCACCACCACAGCACCAGTTGTATCTGGGGTCAGGTGACATCTCCCGAAAATCATCGGTCAAATGCTGCAGGACAAAGCGAGGCTCATCAATCACCCCACCATTTCTCGCCATCTGACATGGGTCATGGTAGCTAATGCCTTCCTTGAATTTTGACCTATCGAGCTTGATTCGACCCTCTCTTAGGTACCGGCCGTGAACCTCGGTGATGGATGAAACCTCGAAAGGTTGATTTCCAGACAATTGCTTCATCACACGGTATGCCGTTCCGCATTCGCAAATGCACACCTCTTTTACCTTGAGCCGTTTCGCCTCATTGATGATACGGTCCAAGATCAGTTTCGTCCTGGTGGGGTCCCCCACAAACGCACCAAAATTGACAGCCTCAAAGAAGCTCAAAGTCCAGTTTTCACCCGCTGCATTAAAGACGGCTGCCGCCGGAACAATAGAGTGAGCCCCTGCCAGGGCCACGTAGAGCAGATCCGCACCCTCAAGTTCAACCGGTATGGCAGTCTCCCCCGCCTCGATCCTCCACTTTTTTATGACTTCGACTTCCAGATTTTTCACGCCTTCCAGAAACCCCTCTTTAAAATCTTCCAGTGATTTCCCCTTCTCGATGGAGGTATCTGCGAGCATCGTGAGAATTTCCGGCTCCGTATTGGCACCTATGAGGAGGAGTTTGGCGATAGACATGAGCATTTGCGTATCAATTCCAAATGGACAATATACCATGCAGCGCCTGCAGCCTGTACAGGAGTAAGCAGCCTCATACAGCTCTTCGAGTGCCATATCGGTCAGCTCTTTTGCCTCTCCCACTGATGGCCATAGTCTTCCCCGCCCTTTGAAGTATTTCTTGTAAATCCTGCGCACCATTTCATGCCGGTATGCAGCGATGTATTTGATCTGCCCCATGGATGCATATACGTGACAGGCCTCGGTACAGACTCCGCACCTGGTGCATGTTTCCAGGTAAAATCTCATGGCCTCATTCAGTTTGCTCTGGAAGAGCTTGAGCAGGTTATCCCGTGTTTCCTGGTCCATGGTTAACCTCTTCTCAATTTATTCATGGGCAATGATAAAAAGGAATGCATGAGCTGGCTGAATGGAAAGAACATGAGAAACAGGTTTGCGAAAAACACATGTAATACCAGCATGAAGGAATGACCTGATTCGGTCAACTCCGACGACAGTTCGGGCCTCAGGTACACAAGACTGAAAAGATAGTGCCTGTAGTCCTCAACGGATAGATTACCGTACTCATACCACCTTCGTGCCCAATCCATCTGGCTGCCGAAAAAGACGGTGAGAAAAAGTAAAATGAGAAGGTAGTAATCTTCAGGCACAGACAACTCCTTTACAGGAGAGGCAAATCGCCTGAACAGGAAAAAAAGCACACAAAGGGAAAGAATCAGGCCAACAAAGCCCCTTCCCAAAAAGACTTCATGATCAATAATCTGAAAAATACTCAACTCATATATCAGCTCCAGGTGCCCGATAATGAGAAGGAGAAAACAGATATGAAATAGCATTAAAAAAACCCAGAAACCCGGGTTGTGTCTCCGAACGGTGGGTAGCAGAAAGGTGTCATGCAGAGCCCAGAGCCATCGATGCCTTTTTTCTGGGTAAATTTGCAGAGTGCTGGGATTCTTTGGCTCACGAAATATCTTCACAAGCCTTGTCGCGATGCCCACAAAGAACACTGCAAATGCAACGTATACCATTGGTATGAGGATGATGTAGTAAACCGTGTGCATAGAAAACCTCCCTTTTCATCAGAGGAATCAAATGAACGTTCCCGCTTATAAAGGGGGCACCTCGAACAGGCCCTATGCGTTGCGTTTGATGTAAAACCTAATTACCTGGCCATCCTGATCGGTCTTCAATATCTCATTCCCGCTCGTTCTAGCCCAGGCAGGAAAGTCAGTTAATGAACCGGGATCAGTAGTCTGAGCCTCAATCACCTGACCTATCTCAACCTCTTTAATCCCCTTGTTCACCTTTACTACTGGCATTGGACAGGGCAGCCCCTTTAAATCCAATACCTTGCCAACCTTGATTTCCTCACTCATTGTAAACCTCCTTTTAACCTAATCATGGTTATATAAAAAGCTGAATCTTGCTATTCTTGGCTTCTTCCAAAAATTTCGCCACACCGCAG
>JABXJY010000069.1 GCA_013375385.1 Desulfobacterales bacterium | reverse complement strand
AGTTCATTCACAATCGATATGGGAATGGCCTTTTGGTTTGGAATCCTGACCTCAATAAGCCCATGCCCGCTTGCAACGAATATAGCCGCTATTACATATATTGGCAGGCGGGTGGACAGCGTGGGATACGTATTGTCGTCCGGACTTCTGTATATGTTTGGCAGGATGATTACCTACGTCCTTTTGGGGGCATCTCTGGTATCAAGCGCGCAGTCGATACCGATTGTGGCAAATTTTCTTCAAAAGTACATGAATATTCTTCTTGGGCCTGTACTCATTATCATTGGGGTTATTTTGTTAGATATCATTAAGATCAATGCGGGAGGTATCGGGTTTCTTGGAGACACCTTGCAGGTTCGTGCACAAAAAACCGGTATCTGGGGTGCTGGACTCCTGGGGATCGTCTTCGCACTTTCTTTCTGCCCTATTTCTGCGGCATTATTTTTTGGAAGCCTCTTTTCCCTTGCCATGAGCCACGGCTCAAAAATCATAATGCCGTCTCTCTATGGTATTGGATCAGCGGTACCTGTTTTGGCTTTTGCATGTTTGCTTGCCCTATCAACCCAGCTGGTAGGCACGGCTTATCACAAGATTGCTACATTTGAATTATGGGCGAGAAAAATAACGGCCATAGTGTTCATTCTTGCAGGTATATACTATTGCTTGAGATATCTATTGCATTGGCTCTAGTAACATAGCGTGGGATTATTAACATACCGCATATGCCAATTTCCAAACTAATCACTGTGCATCGCGGAAAGATCGCCATAAACGCATTATGGGATGGGGAGGGAACATGTTAGAGCTGAAGAGAACCGCCATTGCCTTCGATGAGAAAGAGTTGATGAACCTGGAGGAAATCATCATTGACCAGGATGAGGCTGAGGCGCTTAAATTCCTTAAACGTGCCGTATATAACAAAATTGCCAAGGGACAGCAAAATCGACTCAAGTCCCACCTCGACACGCCGGGAGACCCAGCAGAAGGTTTCAAGAATAAATAGATGTGGTAACGAGCGGTGGAGAGCCATGAAAAAATCGAATGGTGCTTACGAGGTCTCGAAAAAATTCTTGAAAACACTTCGCTTTCCGGGCATCCTTCTTATTTTCCCTGCGGGTCCACTGTAAATGGGGATCGGGATTAAATAATTAGGCATCCTCACCATAAAAGGAGATACATATGACAAGAATTACAGAGAAAACAACGCCTGTATTCGCCGCAGGATGTTTGGGCGGCCTGATTAAGGGTCTTGCCGTGAAAGAATTTGAAGGTGGAGGATAGTATGAAGGTAAAGGTAAAAATCTTTGGGATTCAAGAGTTGATCGACAAAATGGGAGGAAAGGAGGAGGCGGAAGTCGATTTTCCCGGAGGCAATGTCAACGAACTCTTCAGTACTCTCTTGGATAAGTCAGGATTTCGATGGGAGGATTTTCCACTCTTAGAGAATTGGGAGGAGAACCTTCGCATTACAATTATCCATAATGGAGAAGTTCTCCTTAAGGAGCACTATGCCCAGAAAGACCTGCGGGATGGGGATCGGCTATCGTTTCTACTCTATACGGGATGCTGTTAAGGCTATACAGAATGCTCTTTCCCTGACACAGTAAATTCTTATCAACTCCATTTCACGAATTAGATTAATAGCTTATCTTGTGAGTCGGGGTCAGGTTTTTCATTTTGAGTCATCCCAGAACTAAACGAGATATTGAAACACCCCACCAAGTAGACTATACCGCTAATCGTTAATTTGAATTGCTCCCTATTTATTCACCACAAACCAACCCTCTAGAACCTATGAGTAGAAAAACCTTTTATGGATGGTGGATAGTACTCTCTTGTTTCCTCATTAGCCTCTATGTCGGCGGTGTTATTTTCTATGGCTTTACCGCCTTTTTTGAGCCATTAGTAGAGGAGTTTGGCTGGAGCTATACACAAATCTCCTTTGCCGCCAGCCTCAGGGGTTTGGAGATGGGGATCTTTGCCCCCCTCATAGGTTTCCTTGTCGATCGTTTTGGCTCAAGAAAGCTGATTTTGTGTGGAACAATCACAGTCGGCTTCGGACTCATTCTCCTGAGCCTTACCCAATCTCTTGCTATGTTCTATGGCTCTTTTCTGTTCCTTGCATTTGGGGCAGGGGGGTGTGCGAGCGTGGTGATCATGACTGCGGTGGCTAATTGGTTTCGTAAAAATGTGGGGATAGCACTCGGTGTAGCCATGTCTGGATTTGGTGCCAGCGGATTGCTCGTTCCCATCATCGTTCGACTTATTGACGTTTATGATTGGAGAGGCACATTGATAATCTTAGGATTGGGGATGTGGATCCTGGGAATACCTTTGTCCCTCGTCATTCGCAACAGGCCAGAACAATATGGCTATCTTCCCGATGGTGAGTTATCGGCGGATCCAATCACAAACCTCGAAAATCAAAGGAAGGGAGTGGAAATTGGCATTAAGGAGGGGCTCAAAAAGAGATCCTTCTTGTACTTAATACTAGCGGAAGCAATACGGATGATGACCCTTGCAGCAGTGGTCATCCATATCATGCCCTACCTCAGCAGCGTTGGTATGTCAAGGGCAACTGCTGGACTGGTAGCCGGAGCCATGCCCCTGTTCAGCATCATCGGAAGGTTTGGCTTTGGATGGTTAAGCGATGTCATTGAGAAAAGGCACGTGATGGCGATGACATTCCTGTTTATGGGTGTGGGAATGCTCGCTTTCTGTTATGTGCATGTCATGTGGGTTGTTTACCTTTTTCTTCTGGTTTTCTCCTCAGGTTATGGGGGAAGTATGGTCTTGAGAGGATCAATTCTAAGGGAATATTTTGGAAGAGATTCCTTTGGCAAAATGATCGGGATCACCATGGGATCTGCATCGATTGGGGGGATTATAGGCCCAACCTTAGCCGGCTGGACATTTGATACCTTAGGAAGCTATCATGTTGTCTGGCTTGTTTTTTGCGGAATCATTGGCCTGGCTATGACCATTGTATTGAGAATTAGATAGTGTCTGTTGCACATGCCATCACTCCCTTGGGCTCGCTCACGCTAACTTTACCAGCTTGCGGAAGCTTCGCACTTCCCTGGGCGGGTCCATATTGCGTCCCGCGAAGGTCCAAGACACCTCACCTATGTATAGATCCCCTCGCGAGTCCATGGCAATGCCATGAGGGGCCCAAAACTGGTTGGGTTTCTCTCCTCCTCGGATGTCACCGAGGCGGGCAAGGCGCTCTCCCTCCAGGTTATAGATGCTGATCCGAGGGCCCAGGTTGGGGTAATCCTTATTGATCGGCAGACCTGGGCCAAGTTCCCCGACGTAGCATAACTGCTCGCCATTGCCGCCTATGTACAGGCCGCATGGACGGTGTATGTTGTTCCACTGGGTCACGTATTTACCGTTAGAGTCGAATATCTGAACGCGGTGGTTCTCGCGGTCCGCAACGTACACGTAGCCACCCTTATCGGCGCAAACGCTGTGAACGAGGTTAAACTCCCCGGGATCGCTGCCAGGCTGGCCCCAGGAAAAGAGGTGCTTCCCGTCTGGCGAATACTTGTGCACCCTGGAGTTGGCATACCCATCGGCCACGTATATGTCACCGGTCTCCGGGGCCAGGGCTACCTTTGTAGGACGGTTGAAGGGAAGACCAGTCTGGAATGGCGCTGATTTGCCAGGTGTCCCCAGGGTCATAAGCACCTGGCCGTCCAGGGTGAACTTCCTGACGCTATGGTCGGTGTCATCCACGCAGTACAGGGTGTCGTCAGGTCCTATGGTGAGCCCGTGAGGTCGCTCGCTGAACAATCCTTCGCCCCACGACGAGAGGAAGTTCCCGTCACGATCGAATATGATCATAGGGTGTTCACCCCGGTTGAACACATAGACCCTGTCCTGAGAGTCCACCACCACATCCGACACTTCGAGGAAAGACCACCCTTCGGGCAGCTTGGCCCAGTCTACTATGACCTCATAGGTGAACTCTCCGTTCCCAAGTTTCGTTACCATGCTTTGTCCCTCCTTTACCAGGTATCTTCACAGCTCAAGATCTTAGCATTTGTGTCATAATCTCTTGAAGGAATCATCTAGGATATTCTGATGCATATCAATCCCGAAAAGCGGTCAAGGGCTCGTAGATAAGATCCCCTTCCCGAAAACGCTGAGGTCTCAACGGGTAAATATCAATGGTCTTGGCCTGACCCTCAGCAATGAGCTCTGCTACCAAGATCCCGACTGCCGGGCTGTGCTGAAATCCATGTCCGCTGAAGCCATTGGCGCAGATAAACCCCCTTATCTCGGGAAATGGGCCAACAATGGCATGGTGATCCGGAGAAATATCATACAGCCCGGCCCAGCCTCGCACGATCCTCGCACGTTCCAAAATCGGCACCCGATGAAGGGAGCGGGCTGCAGTCCATTCCTGGGCTTCGAAGTCCACCCTTTCATTGAAAGAGCTTTCCGCATCCTGTGGGCCGGCCAGCAGCAGTCCCTCTCCCTCCCTTCGCATATACCACCCATGCTCAAGGTCAATCACCAGAGGGAAGCAGGATGGGAGCTCCTGGAAAGGGTCAGTGAAAAAGAGTTGTCTCCTGACAGGGCGCACTGGAAGGTCCAACCCCACCATGGCTGCCACTTGCCCTGCATAGGGCCCCGCTGCATTAATCACCACGGGAGTGACTACCCTTTCCCCTGTCGCCACCTCCACGGCTTGCACCCGACCCTTTTTCACCTGAATCCCGGTGACCTCTGTCCCTTCCCTGAGCATTGCCCCCAGTCGACGTGCCCCTTTGGCAAACCCTTGAAGAACCTCGTAGGGCCCAGCGTAGCCATCGCCTTTGGTGTATGATCCGCCGAGCAGGTCGTCCACCCGCAGGAATGGCCATCGGCGCCGAATTTCATCAGGATCCAAAAGCTCGACACCCAGGCCCATAGTCTGCATAAGTTGAGCGTTTGCGTTGAGGACCTGCCATTGCCGCTCATGGGCAGCCAGAAAGAGGTATCCTACCGGGTGAAACTCCGGGTCCACGCCAAACTCTGCCTGGAATCCTTCGAAAACCTTCAGACTGAGCAGGGAAAACCGGATGTTGATCTCGGTGGAGAATTGAGTGCGGATTCCACCTGCGCATTTGCCTGTGGAACCCTCCCCCATTATGCCTCTTTCCAACAGGACTACTTTCCCTGCGCCCTTTTTGGCCAGATAGTAGGCTATGCTGACACCGATAATCCCGCCACCAATGATTACGACCTCAGCACGTGAGGGTAATGGTCCCATCAAGTCTATCTCCTAATCATAACGGGGGGGTTTCCACGTTAGGCTTCTACCAGACATACTCTGACCATTTCAGATCGATGTTTCTGCTGGTTCGGAAGTAATTCCCAGTACTCGATAATATTGATCCGGACCGAAACTTTTGATGATAATAGCTGATAATTGGGATAAAATGAAATATTATGGTACGGAATTATGTATCTTTTTTATTAAGAGATCTGCCGCGACTCTTGAACGGTATCAAAGATTGGAAATCAAAGGGGTCATTGATACCTCTTATTGGAAACTTATATCATACATTGCCAATAATGATGTGAGCGCATTATGAACATGAAGATTGCCAGCTTTAATACCAACGGAATAAGGGCCCGCCTTTCTATCATCAAAGACTGGCTAGAGAGGGAAAGGCCAGATGTATTGTGCATACAGGAAACAAAGGTACAGGACAAGGATTTTCCCAGGGAGACCTTTGAAGAGCTAGCCTACTCCTGCACCTTTCGAGGACAAAAGTCTTATAATGGTGTTGCTGTGCTGAGCACAACCCCACCAACAAAGGCGTCCTTTGGCTTTGGCGATGGAGATGTTACAGAGGAGCCAAGAATCATAACTGCTTATATCGGGGATATACCCATTGTAAATACATACGTACCTCAAGGAACGGCACCCGATTCAGAGAGATTTCAATACAAGCTGGATTGGTTTCAACGTCTCCGCGATTATTTTTCAGAACACTTTCAACCAAGTGAACCCCTGCTATGGGTAGGGGATTTTAATGTGGCTCCGGAGCCAATAGATGTCTATGATCCTGAAGGGCTTTTAGGGAGTATCGGATTTCATCCTGGAGAACACAAGGCCCTCTCAGCTGTTAAGGCATGGGGCTTTATTGATGTATTTCGCATGCACAACCCCCATGGCAAAGCGTACACCTTCTGGGACTATAGGATTCCACATTCAGTGCGCCGTAGCCTTGGATGGAGGGTCGATCATATCTGGGCTACAGAATGCCTGGCTCAAAGATCCAGGAGTTCCTGGATCGATGTTGCTCCAAGGCGATTGGAAAAGCCTTCGGACCATACCTTTATTGTGGCTGAATTTGAGATATAGGATGTCAATTGATTGTTGTCAGTTGTCCGTTGTCAAAAACAGCTAAGATACATCTTTATTTCTCTCACCAATGAGATGCTGAATGCACGGAGATATGGATTTTTGCCGGATCGGGCAAGAGAAGAAATTGCACTCTGCGCTGTCCGTGTCTTTGTGGTGAGATGAGGGATGTGAATGATCAGCTTACCTGATTTACGCCGAATTGTGTATGGTATTGACTTCAGCGGTGCAAGAGATGCAGGCAAGAAGATATGGATTGCACGTGGCATCATCCAAGAGGATATCCTTCTGATCATAGAATGTTTTAAAGCTGAAGACAACTTATGCTCTGGAAGAAATAGGGATCAAATCCTCAAAGCTCTTAGAGAATTTATCAGGAAACACAAGGACAGCATATTCGGCCTGGATTTCCCTTTCGGGATACCAGAGTCCCTGGTCAAGGAAGAAAGCTGGGAGAAATTTGTCCTATCTTTTCAAGCCAGCTACACCAACCCGCAGGAGTTCAGAACACTGTGCAAGTTACGGTCTAACGACAGAGAGCTCAGGAGATTTACTGATAGTGAGGCCAAGACCCCTTTCTCCCCGTATAATCTTCGTCTGTACAAGCAAACCTATTTTGGTATCAGAGATGTACTTGGACCTCTCCTTAGGAATAATACGGTCTGTGTTCTACCGATGCAAAAGCCTCTACCAGACAGGGCATGGGTTCTTGAGATCTGCCCTGCCTCTACACTTAAGAAGCAGAATCTGGGCTTACCATACAAAGGGAGGGGTGAGATGAAGAGAACTGCGAGGGTTAAGATCCTCGAGGGTATCAAGAAGACAGGCCTTTTAAAGATTGAGAAATCGGCTCTGCGGTCGAAGATCTTGGAAGGTAGGGGTGGAGATGCGCTTGACTGTGTGATTGCCGCTTTTGCAACCTTTAGGGCCCTCAAGAATGGATTCACCTTTGATAGAGATTCTCCCTATACCTTAGAGGGATGGGTGTATGCGTGAACGCGAGATAAAAAGGCTTTACTAAAAAGCTCCAGAAGATTATCCTCCAGATTTGGGTATTTGAAAAACCATCTTGGATTCAGCCAGAGGGATGATCAATGACTCAGGTAGCCGAGGGAGTGTATTTCATTCAAGGACAGGACGAGTTTATTCCAGACTCCCATGCCTATGTAGTGGGCAGGCCAGGCTCCCAGGATCTTTCACTCATTGACCCGGGCCTCATGGGCAAGGGCAAATACAAGATACAATCCTTCCAGAATATGGGAATAGATGTTAAGGAGATCACGAGGATTATCATGACCCATACCCACCTGGATCACTTAGGTTGCTGTGCCGAGATCAGAGAACAGATCCCGTGGGCTGAACTATGGGTGCATGATTCAGAGGCAGGGCCCCTGGAGGCGGGTGATGAGAGGACTGTCTACGGGATGGAGATGTTCCGGAGTATGTGCATGATGCAGTATAACCTTAAACCCGGCACCTTTACATTCTATGTTGACAGAAGGCTCCAAGGGGACGAACACTTGAATATAGGTGGCATGAGCTGGGAGGTGCTGCACATCCCCGGGCATTCCCCCGGCAGCATAGGGCTATACAATCGATTCGAAAAACTCCTGATCCCCGGTGATGTGGTGTATGCTGATTATGCGATTGGTCGTTTTGATCTGCATGGAGCAAATGGTCCGGAGCTCAAAAATTCCCTGGTGCAACTTGCCGAACTCGAGGTGAATATCCTTTTGCCCGGTCACAACCGGATTCTCAAAGGACTTCCATCCGGGTATATAGCGGAGACGGCCAGACAGTGGGCACCCCATCTTGCATGAGCATGGTGTCAGTAGTCCAGAGAATACATAATCGAGGAATAATTGCCTGCTAATCTACCACCAGCTTATTTTGAGGCTGAAAACCGATATAGGGAGGCCAAGACCCCGGCAGAAGGGATAGCTGCCCTTGAAGAGATGCTCGCCATCATGCCGAAGCATAAGGGCACTGACAAACTCAAGGCTGACCTGAGACGGCGCATCTCAAAGCTGAAATCCAAACAGCAAGGAAAAAAGAAGACAGGGAGGCGCGATAGCAGCCACAAGATTGAAAGGGAAGGGGTCGGGCAGATTGTTCTCATTGGTCCACCAAACGTTGGCAAATCTGCCCTGGTGGCAGCCCTTACAAATGCAGATCCACAGGTGGCGGATTTTCCCCATTCCACCTGGAAGGCCACTCCAGGCATGATGTATTTTGAAGATATCCAGATTCAACTCATTGATACACCTCCAATAGGTAAAGAATATACAGAACCCTGGCTTGTTGATATGGCCCGGCAGTCAGATATGATCCTTGTTGTAGTGGATGTGCAGACAGATCCCTTGCGGCAGTTGGATGAGGCTGTTTCATTTCTTAAAGAACACAAGGTAGCTGCCCTCAGATTGGCCCATCTCTATGAAGGAAAAGGTATATGGACGTTCTTGCCCTTCCTGGTGGTTGCAAACAAGAATGATGACCCTGCTATAGAGGAAAACGTTGAGATCTTCAGGTCTCTCTTAGAGGATGATTGGCCTCTGGTGTCCGTTTCAGCAAAGAACGGCCGCAATCTTGATGCGCTGAAGCAAACCCTGTTTACCAGTCTTGAAGTCATACGGGTCTACACCAAGGCCCCTGGCAAAGAGCCAGATCTCAGCGCCCCTTTTGTATTAAAGAGGGGATCTAAGTTGGAAGATCTTGCCTCAAAGATTCACAAGGATTTCCTGGAAAAACTAAAGTATGCCAGGGTATGGGGAAGGCATGTCTACGATGGCCAGATGGTTCAGAGAGACCACGTGCTCCAGGATGGTGATGTAGTCGAACTCCACCTCTGAGTATCTCCTCACAAACATCTTCTCGTAACTCACTTCAAACATCGTTGTGCCTCGTTGAAGACTGCTTGCCCTGTTAGATATGTTCATAGCCACACAGCACGAAATGGATCTGAAGTGGCCGAATGGACAAGACTCATCAATGAATTCTCGGTTTTATCTAACAGGGTAAACTCCAGCAAGGTCCATGAGATATAGGGAGGCATCCGGCAGATCCTCATGAATTTTGATTGACATGACATCCATAAGGAGAAGATAATTAAAGTTTGGGGCAAACATATGCTTGGATTCTTTGATGTACGATCTTCCTCTTGTAACCATTACCATGGGTGACCCTGCCGGGATAGGGCCTGAGATAATCCTCAAGAGCTTGCTCAGAGATGATATCTACCAGGTATGCAGGCCCCTTATTCTGGGAGATGCAGGTGTCCTCAGGATGATATCCAAAGGGATCAGATCCTTTTCCTTTCACGTGGTATCAAACCCTTTAGAGGTTACCGGAAAACCAGGGCTCATTGATGTTATATCTGTTTCAAATCTGAGGGAGGATTCGTTTTTGCCAGGGCGGCCTACCGTCAGAGGTGGCAAGGCTATGGTGGATTATATCGTGAAGGCAGTAGAGCTTAATAGGAGCGGCCAGGTGTCGGCAATGGTTACCTGCCCGATTAACAAAGAGCTTATGAACCGATCTGGTTACAGATTTGACGGACATACCGATCTTCTGGCCCATCTAACTCATACCAGGGACTGCGTTATGATGCTGGCGGGCAACAGGCTCAGGGTATCTCTCGTAACCATTCACTGTAGCTTAGGGAAGGTTCCTGAAAGGTTGAATAAGGAGCTCATAGTGAAAACCATTACAATAACCTGCCGTGCCCTAGAAAATGATTTTGCTATTAGAAGACCTCGTGTAGGTGTAGCCGCTCTGAATCCTCATGCTGGGGAATCAGGTTTATTTGGCCTGGAAGATGAGGAGATCATAAGACCGGCGGTCGAAGAGGCCAAAATGGGTGGCCTCCTGGCAGATGGCCCTTTTCCAGCCGATACCATATTCTACCATGCCGTGAATGGCAGGTTTGATGCGGTTGTTGCCATGTACCACGATCAGGGATTGATCCCTATGAAATTGCTTCATTTCTCTGATGCTGTAAACATCACCCTCGGTCTCCCTCTTATAAGGACCTCTGTTGACCATGGAACAGCCTATGATATTGCTGGAAAAGGGGTAGCTGATCCATCAAGTCTTGTGGCTGCCATAAAGATGGCAGCCAAGATAGCCAGAGCAAGGCTAAAGGTACAGGGCTAAAAGGTTGCCTCTTGCCCTTGGCCTTTACACAGTAAACACAGCAAGCCAAACATCCTATGCAGTCTGGTTACCAGTACCGAGTAACTAGTATAGCGTTTCATTAAAAAGTTGTCATTGCGAGCGTTAGCGAAGCAATCTCGTCGTGTAGTTTGTGAGCCTTG
>JABXJY010000322.1 GCA_013375385.1 Desulfobacterales bacterium | reverse complement strand
CCGGTTGTCCCTCATGCCATGCCTCCTCACCGAGGACAGGGTGTATCGGTTTTAGTGCCCAACCCGCTAATCTCGGACATACCCATTCTGGGCCAAAATAACACCCGTTGAGCATTCTATCCCTTACTTCTCCGTCATCGTATCTGATTACAGCCCTCACACCTGGAAGTTCCTCAGCCTTACCTGTGTTCATCCTTTGAATCCTTGCGCGGGCATAGGGGGACATAAGTACTCTTGCATACAGCATCCCCGGGAGCTGCACATCCCTCGTATAGATTGCCTGTCCGCTTGCCTTTTCATACCCATCCAAACGGCGTATACCGCGCCTTCCTATCTCACTAAAGTCAACCGTGGGGACATCCGCCCCAATCTGATATCTCCCTTCAGCCTTTAGTTTCTCGTAATCTCCTGGCACTTTCTTTGCCATTCTGTTCATTCTCCCCTGAGATTCTCGGCCGCCTCCAGTACCGCCTTCAGGTGCTGGGGATAGGTGCCACACCGGCACAGGTTGCCCGCAAGGGCCTCTTTCACCTCACCCTCTGTGGGGTTGGGGTTTCTGTCCAGCAGTGCCTTTGCTGTCACCAAAAAGCCCGGAGTGCAGTAGCCACACTGCATGCAGTGGTGCTTAACATAGGCATCAATGAGGGGGTGGTTGGCCGCTGCAATCCCCTCGACGGTCTCCATGGTTTTCCCATCACACTCTATGGCCAGGGTCATGCACGAGAGGATTGGCCTGCCGTCCATGATAACGGTACACGACCCGCATGCCCCCCGGTCGCAGAACATCTTGACCCCTGTCAGCCCCATCTTATCGTGGAGGAGGTAGTACAGGGTCCAGTTCGGCTCGACCTGGCGCTCATATGCCTCTCCGTTGACCGTCAGTTTGATCAGTGCCTTAGATTTGTTAATCGCCCACTCTTTCACGTTTACGTGCCTCCTTAAACAATATATGGAAACACGAGCCGATCGCTACCTCTACCTTATCGGGTTACCGCCTAATACACTTCCTTTGACCTTCTATTGTCAAGTAGTATTTTTGCCTCACCTATGGCGCACCTTGTTAGTCTTATCTCCTCTTTTTCGACCCCCATTCTTCTTTTACCTCCACTTGAATTGCTGAAGAGAAAGTAGTAAGGTTAAAAGAAAGATGAAAACAAAACAGATATTTGAGGCCTATAACAGGCAAGGGGAAAGGAAATTTGATACACTGAGGTTCTGTCCCAGATGCGGTGCACGATGCGATTTGATATCCTCTGGGAGACAGAGCAGACTAGAGTGCCCCCGGTGTCGTTTTATCCTCTATCAAAACCCATCTCCAGGAGTCGTAGCCTTGATTGTTGATGATGGCATGGTATTATTAGGAAAAAGGGCCAAGAATGTCTTTCTCGGAGGAAAATGGAGCCTCCCTGGTGGATTTATCGAGCTTGATGAAGACTTCCTATCTGCAGCCCATAGGGAGATACTGGAGGAAACCGGCCTTTCCATTAGAATCATCTCTGTTATCGGTGTTGTTTCTAATTTTCTCTCACCTGAGTTACATACCCTGGTCATTGTGCTGCTCGCCGAAAAAACAGGCGGCACGCTAAGACCAGGTGATGATATGGACAGATTAGAGTGGTTTCCCCTTTCAGGATCTTATCCTCCTATGGCCTTTGAAGCAGACAAACATATAATTGACAGATACCATAAGACAAAGATGGCTGGCATACCGGTAGACCACCGGTTTGCTTCCTTCTAGAAGAAAGGAGAAAATACCACCATGAATTGCGAAATAGTAACGATCGGCAGTGAGCTCCTCCTCGGCCAGATAACAGACACCAATGCATCGTATCTCGCTCGCGAGCTCAATCTCATTGGACTTAACGTAGCCTTTCACACTACCGTGGGAGACACCTATAATCAAATAAAGGATATTCTTTCTCAGGCTGTGGACAGAAGCGATCTCGTCATAACCACGGGTGGCATTGGGCCCACAGAGGATGACCTCACGAGGGAAGTGATAGCAGACCTGGTAGGTGCCCCCCTTGCCTTTCAAGAGGAACTGATGGATCAGATCGAATCCATCTTCAAACGTTTCGGTTTCAGAATGCCAGAAAACAATAGAAAACAGGCCTTCATACCTGAGGGGTCCATCCCGATTCCCAATGAAGTAGGGACAGCTCCCGGATTTATTGTTGAGCAGGGATCAAAGGTAATTATTGCCCTTCCCGGGGTACCAAAAGAGCTAAAATATATCCTAAACAAGGAGATAGTTCCTTACCTCAAGAAACGTCTTAACCTCAATCAGGCGATGATTACCACCAGGGTCCTGAAGGTGACCGGCATAGGTGAAAGCAAGGTAGATAGCCGGATACATGATCTTATTGACGATGATTCCAATCCAACTGTTGGCATTCTGGCCTCACCAAGTGATATCAGTATCAGGATAACGGCCTCTGCAAAAAGTGCAAAGGAGGCAGAGGATCTTATCCGGCCAGTCGA
>JABXJY010000321.1 GCA_013375385.1 Desulfobacterales bacterium | reverse complement strand
GCAATGCATCGTTTATAAAAATGCTTTGAAATCTTCCAGCATAGGAGCGAGAAGTCCTTTAAAGGAATATAGAAAATAATCGGTTGCAACTTTCCAGGATATTAATTTGTCTTTTTTGTCTCTTTAAATTTCTTCAATACTCCGAGAACATGATCTATATCATACTCAGTATGATCAGCCGAAACCTGGAATCTTATTTCCTCATCCCCTTTTGGAACTACCGGATAATTCAACCCAGTAGCTAATATGCCATTCTCGGTCAGATATTGAACCAGTTCAGACGTTCTTTTTGTATCCCTAATCATTAGCGGCACAACCGGATGCTCGCTTTCTATAATCTCATAACCCAAATCAACCAGTCCTTTTTCAAAGCGTCTTGTAAGTTTGCGCAGATTCTCTAATAACCGGATCCCCGTTTCGCTATCTAAAATATCCATGGCTTTCATTGCCGAGCCTGCTTCCGAAGGAGTAATGGGATTTGAATATATATAAAAAGGAGCTGTCTCCCGCAGATAGTTTATGATCGTAGAATTTGCCGCTAAATATCCGCCATTCACTCCCAAGGCTTTCCCCAAAGTTGCAACTATTATGTCTATGCCTTTCGCATTAGTATATTCCTCAGTTCCGCGTCCAGTTTTACCAAAAGCACCTACACCATGGGAATCATCTACAATGGTAATAATGCCTTCTTTAAATTCTGGATCATATTTTTTGGCAATTTCTTCAATAATATTCAGCGGCGCATAGTCGCCTCTCATACTGAAAATTCCATCTGTAACGATTAGGACTCGCTTTCCTTTCCTGATAGCATTTTTTATTCTGTCTTCGAGATCAGTCATACCCAGATGTTTGTAAATCTCCTTGATTTTGGGTCGAGAAAGCCTGATAGCATTGATAATACAATTATGGTTCAATTCGTCACTAATGACAATGGTCTCATCGTCTATTAGTGGTGATAAAATTCCCATCATGGTTGCATAAGCAGAACTGAAAATCATTGCCGATTCCCGGTTATGGAATTTCGCCAATTTTTTTTCTAATTCAATATGTGGTTGATAAGTGCCGCTAATAAAACGGACTGCCCCAGGACCAACACCATATTTTTTTGAAGCTTCTTCTTCTGCCTCAATTATCTCCCTGCGCAACGACATCCCGAGATAAGAATTGGAATTCATTCTGAGAAATTCCATTTCTCCGCGTCCTTCAATAAAGTATCGTGGGCCTTTCTTATGTTCAGCAGGTTTCACGCCTGTTATCACCATTTCCCTGCCCTTAAGTGTCCCTTTTTCTTTCAGTTCATCAAGTTTTTCGACTAATACGTGTTCTAATTTTTTAACTAACATTTTGTTCCTCCTATGAATTAACGAGCAAAAAACTAAGCCCAACGGAATCAACTACATAAATCTTTTCAGTAAAGGGAAAATCACTTTTGAAATGCAGTTGATGCGATTTTGCTCCCATTTAGAGCATTAAGATTTTTGGTGCTAATGTATTTTTATTTTGAGTTTTTTAGAGAGATTTTCTATCATATCTTCTGTCATAGATTCGAGGTCATATTCCGGTTGCCATCCCCACTCTTCACGAGCTGCGCTATCATCCATATTATTTGGCCAAGAGTCAGCAATTGCCTGTCTGAGAGGATCTATTTTGAAATCCATGGTGAATTTTGGGATTATTTTTTCGATTTCAGCAGCAATGTTCTCCGGAGCAACACTCATTGCCGTGACATTAAAGGCATTTCTATGTTTAAGTTTTGCTGGGTTTGCTTCCATGAGGTCAATCGCAGCTTTTAGCGCATCTGGCATATACATCATATCCAAATAAGTACCTTTCTTGAGATAACAGGTGTATTTCTTTTGCTTGATCGCATCATAGTAAATTTCTACAGCATAATCCGTGGTGCCACCACCAGGTAGAGTTTTATAAGAAATAATCCCAGGATACCGAACTCCCCGCGTGTCCACACGAAATCTCTTGAAATAATAATCGCAAAGCAGTTCGCCAGCGACTTTAGTTACCCCATACATTGTGTTCGGACGCTGAATTGTCTCTTGTGGCGTTCTATTTAAAGGAGTGGTTGGCCCAAACGCACCGATAGAACTAGGAGTAAAAACAGAGCATTTATATTTCCTCGCCACTTCTAACACGTTATAAAGACCAATCATATTCACATTCCAGGCGAGTTGGGGAGTTGCTTCCGCCACCGCAGAAAGTATTGCCGCAAGATGATAGATGGTGCTCACCTTATATTTCTTTACCATTTCAGCAACTGTATCTATCTCTGTACAATCGATAAAGTGAAATGGACCCGATTCAAGCAAAGGTTTTTCTGGCTTTGTTTTATGACCTGTAGCTATAACATTTTCGCTACCGTATTTTTTTCGTAAGGCCGTCGTCAATTCCGAGCCAATTTGTCCTGCGGCGCCGGTTACTAAGATGTTTTGCATTTTACTTCCTGACTTTATAAAAAATCAGTAATTTCTACTG
>JABXJY010000068.1 GCA_013375385.1 Desulfobacterales bacterium | reverse complement strand
AGAGGGGTCCCGTGACCGAGATCTTCCGAAACCCGCGTCACCCCTACACCATGGGACTGTTGGCCTCCGTACCTCGGCTCGGGGAGACCAAAGCCGACTCTATACTTCATTCCATCAGGGGCCGCGTGCCTCCTCCGGCTGAGCGGCCGACGAATCAGTGCATCTTTGCACCCCGATGCGACTATGCCACGAAGAAGTGCCGTGAGGCACGCCCTCGTTTTATGGAAGTCACGCCAGAGCACATGGCTCGCTGTATCTATGCAGGGGAGATTGAAACGAGACCACGCACCGCGAGAAGGCGGCCAAGCAGGGTTGAAGAGGATACGCTGGCTCACCCAGAATCCGGCAGGGATGTCATCCTCAGGTTTGAGGATCTCAAGGTCTACTACCCACAGGAATCAAACTCTGTGGTCAGCCTGTTCGGCCTGGGTGAAAAGAGATTTGTCAAGGCCGTGGATGATGTGAGCGTGAGGCTGTCAAAGGGCAGAACCCTTGGCGTCGTGGGTGAGTCGGGCTGCGGCAAATCCACCCTGGTCAAGGGAATCATCGGCCTCGAGCCGGTGACCGATGGCGACGTGGAATTTCTGGGCATAGACGTCACCCAGCCTGTGTCGGAGCGTGATACAAACCTGATTCAGGAAATGCAGATGGTCTTCCAGAACCCCGACTCAACCCTCAACCCATCGTATTCCATTGGCAAGCAGATCGCCCGGCCGATTAAAAGGTTCAAGACCGTGCCCAAGAATCAGGTCAAGACCGAGGTCATTCGCCTCCTCAAGGCTGTCCGTCTCGACGCCTTTTACTACGACCGCCTCCCTCGGCAACTGAGCGGAGGCGAGAAACAGCGAGTCGGTATCGCTCGGGCGCTGGCCAGCCGACCTGATTTGATCATCTGTGACGAGCCTGTTTCCGCCCTGGACGTCTCGGTCCAGGCAGCAGTAATCAATCTCCTCCTTGAGATTCAAGAGATATACGGATCATCGATGATTTTCATCGCCCACGACCTGAGCGTGGTCCGCTATTTCTCTGACGACATAGCGGTCATGTACCTGGGGCAAATTGTGGAAGTCGGACCGGCAGAGGCAATCTACTCCCCACCTTACCATCCCTACACCGAAGCGTTGCTCTCTGCCGTTCCCATCCCCGATCCGGATGCAGAGCAGAAACAGATTCGCCTCACTGGCAACGTGCCCAGTGCCCTCAATCCACCCAGCGGCTGTCGCTTTCACACCCGCTGCCCCAGGCGCCAAGAGATGCTTCCTGCTAGCGGTAAGGTCTGCGAAACGGTGATACCCCCCTGGCAGGAGGCGAAACGACATCGGATACTATGCCACATACCCGTGGAAGAGCTGGAAAAGGTAGAGCCGGTTGTTCACACGCCGGCTTGATAACGGAAAGGCACCCGGAGCATCTGACCTGACTCCCAATAGAACAGACACGGCTTCCAACAATTTCATTGAGCTCGGTCTTTGAGTCCTTTTCAAGACCGGAAAATCCCTTGACAAAGGATATAATGTCTACTAATATTATTTCAACTAAAGTAATTTTAACTATAATAATATTACTGGAGATTATCATTAACCACAAAAATTCCTATTCTCTTATCACATCGACTTCCGGTCTCCTAAGAAGGATACGAGATTGAGACTCCCACTAACCATAGATCCCCATATCAAAAGAAAGGACGTAATCAGGCGTTTGGGGGGAAGAGAAGGACAGGGTTTTTCGCACTCAGTGCGCATCAAATTGCAGAACAGTATACGCAAGTTGTATAGGCTTATGAATCCCCGGTTGTTTTATCTTAAAAAGAGAATAAAGCTGATCGACAAAGGGTGTATCCATTTGAAGGGTAGCATGGGATTCAAGAGTTCAAAACTTTCACGAACGTTACGTGACTGTGATGAAGTCATCTGTTTTATAACCACAGTGGGTGGACAGATCGACTCAGAAATCAGTAACATGATGCGAGAGGGTCATCTATCGGAGGCGTATGTTATTGATGCCTTGGGGTCAGTGGCTGTTGAGAGTGTGGCTGAGCAGTTTCAGCGGTACGTGGAAAACGAATGCAGAGAGAACAGTAGAGCCCTAACGCCCCGCTTCAGCCCTGGTTATTGCGATTGGCCCCTTACCGAACAGAAGAAGCTTTTCGGATTGTTCGATTCTAACATGACCGGTATCGAATTGAAGGACTCCTGTCTCATGATCCCTCGTAAATCAATCTCAGGCGTCTTCGGCATATACGCTTTTTATGGTAACTCCCCTCCTCCCCCCTTTAATCCTTGTAGGGATTGCTCCAAGCTTGATTGCCCAAGCAGGAGAGCCTAGAGGTAAAAAGGGCAACTCGTTTTGCTGAATTCCTACATCTGGAGGCAAAAGATGAATGTGAGAAAGGACTTACCCGGGGGCCGGTATAAGCCCCTTACAGATGAAGACATACAAAAAATCCATGCTACTAGCTTAAGGGTCTTTGCTGAAGTGGGAGTGCAAGTCAACTTCCCCGAAGCGAGGAACCTCTTCCGCAAGGCTGGTGCGGAGGTTGATGAGGCCAGCCGGGTAGTCAAGGTTTCTCGCGACATGGTTGAGGAACTGGTTGACAAGGCACCCTCCATGGTTAAGCTCTGCGGTCGGGCTGAAAACGGTGAGTTCGATTGCAGGATTGGGAGTGGCACGGTTTATATGGGAACAGGGGGCACTGCCTTGAATGTTCAGGATCCCGGGAGCCAGAATTCTCGACGCGCAGAGCTTGAGGATGTTATGAACATGGCCTGTCTCGTGGAAGCCTTGGGTAACATCCATTTTTATATGCTCAATGTCTACCCGAATGATATTCCTGTGGAAGATGTGGATGTCAATCGCTTCGGTGCCGCCTTAAATCGGACTCGGAAGCACGTAATGGGTGGAGTCTACACCATAGAAGGGGTAAGAAATGTCATCAAAATGGCAGAAATCATAGCGGGTTCACCGGATAAGTTGAGAGAGCGTCCCTTCATCTCCATGGTGACGTGCAACATCAGCCCATTCAAGCTGGATGAAAGCTATGCGCAACTCACCATGGAGGGAGCTCGCAATCGGATCCCGGTGGTGGTGCCAGCAGAACCACTTTGTGGCGCCACAGCTCCCGTCACCCTAGCCGGCAATCTCGTCGTGCAGAACGTTGATACCCTTGCCGGGGTTATGCTTACGCAGCTCGTTAACCCGGGCACCCCCGTACTGTATGGGTGCATCTCATCCATCGCCGATCTCCGAGACATGAAATACCTCTCAGGGGCAGTGGAGATGGGGTTAATGAACGCTGCCTCAGCTCAAATGGCGCAATTCTACAAACTTCCTCTTTATTCCACAGCGGGCATGTCTGACTCCAAGCTTAACGATGCTCAGGCAGGATATGAATCAGCCATCACGAATCTGATGGTGGCTCTAGCAGGAGGCAGTTTCATCCATGACGCTGCCGGGTTTCTCGAATTCTGCATGACTGCCTCCTACGATAAGCTGGTAATTGACAATGAAATTATCGGGATGGTAATGCGGGCTGTGGAGGGCATTCGGGTCGATGATGAGACCTTGGCCTTCGAGGTGCTGAAGAAAACAGGTCCCGGTGGTCATTTCGTCTCCAGCCGTCACACCCGGCGCTATATGCGCTCCGAACACTACCTTCCTCAGTTGAGTGATCGAGAGGACCGGGCCACATGGCACTCTGCTGGCCAACAAGATACGAGGGCCAGGGCTTCTGAAAAGGTATTTGAAATTTTTGGTAGACCTCCCCAATCCTTCATTCAAGAAAGGATCAAAGAGCGTTTGAAGCAAGAGATCCCAGGGCTGAGGCCCATCGTTATGGACTGAGAAAGGAGAAGTGCTTTTATGATCCTTATAGGAGAAAAAATCAACGCCACACTCTCTTCTGTCAAGGCAATGGTCCAGAATCGAGACGCAATAGGAATCTCAGATTTGGCGAAAAGGCAAGCTGATGCAGGGACCAGCTTTATTGATGTAAATGTGGGTACAGGTGTGGGATCACGAGAGAACGAGGTTCAATCAATGGAATGGGCAGTTGAGGCTATTCAGAATGAGCTGAACATTCCTCTCAGCATTGACAGTGCGGACCCGGCTGTGCTGGAAGCGGGACTCAAGACCCGAAATGGTAAACCTTCCATGATCAATTCGGTCAAGGCACAGAAAGAAAGCCTGGAAGAAGTCGTGCCCCTGGCGAGCGCATATGACAATCCCCTGGTGGCTTTGACGATGGATGAAACAGGTATACCGAAAACCGTTCAAGATCGGCTTCATGCATGTGAAAAAATTCTGGTGGCCTGTGAGCGATACGGAGTTTCAATGGAAAACGTGTTCTTTGACCCTTTGGTCATGCCCATCGGCACAGACACCACACACGGTCTGGTAACTCTCAGGGCCGTGACTGAGATCAAAAAGGAGTTTCCCAAGGCAAAGACGGTTCTCGGTATTTCCAATATTTCCTATGGCTTACCTGCGCGAAACAGGTTGAATGCAGCGTTCCTCCACATGGCTATATACGCGGGGCTTGACGCAGCCATTGTTGACCCACTGGACGGAGAGATTATGGCTGAGGTAAAAACGGCTGAAGTTTTGGCAGGAAAGGATCGATACTGTCGCCGTTATACACGAGCTTTCCGAAAATGAACCCGAGGTATTGGTAAACCAAAACAATGGCATGCGAAGCAATGAAAACCAAAGGAGCAACAGTTGACCAAATCATATAGAGAGGGTATCCTGGTCAAGCCGTATGAGCGGTTGAATCGAGACCAGGTTAAATGGCTTCACGAAGCGTCTTTGAGCATTTTGGCCGATCCAGGGATCTGGTGTTACAACGAGCGGGCTGCCAAGCTTTTCAAGGCTCATGGAGCGAAAATCTGGGAAGAAGAATCGGGTTCCCCTTGCTGGCGAGTGAGGTTTCCGGCGGGCCTCATCAAGCAGGCGGTGGCAAAGGCACCCGCACGAGTAGTGCTGGGAGCGAGAAATCCTGAAAATCGGTTGCTTCTCGATGCAGAAGTGCCCCGTGTCTACTTTGGCTCCGGCTCCGAAGCCAATATTTGGATCGAAACCGAGATGGAAGACTTTGTCAGTGTAAGAGAGGGCGATGTTACGGTGAGAGTGCCCCGGTTTACAGAACTCCGGGGCAACACAGCGCTACTAAGCCGCGCGGCCAGACTCTGTGACAAATTGGAACACCTGGATTTCTTCATCCGGCCTTTAAACATCCAGGACCCAGAGATCACCCCTGAGAATCACGATGTGAACAAATTCTTTGCAAGTTTGAGCAACACAGCCAAGCATGTACAGGCTGGGCTCACCAAGGTGGAGAGCTTGAAAGGGGTTGTGCGAATGGCAGAGCTCATCGCAGGTGGGTCTCAGGCCCTCAGAGAAAATCCCGTCATCTCCTTTATCGCTTGCGTCTTTAAGAGCCCGCTCCAGATCGTAGATGATACCGCCGAAAAGGTCTTTGCAATCGTGGAGGCAGGACTCCCCCTAGTCATTTCCTCCTCTCCGCAAGGCGGGTCCTCAGCCCCTATTCAAGAAGCGGGTATGGTGGCTCAGATCAATGCCGAGATCCTGGCCGGTATCACCCTCACACAGTTGATCAGAGAGGGGGCTCCTGTGCTCTATGGAAGCGTTCCGGTTCGGGCCCGACTGGATGACCTTCATGACCTATACGGGTGTCCAGAATTCAACCAGTACAATATAGACTGTGTGCAACTGGCTCGCTGTTACAAAATCCCGTGTTATTCTACGGCAGGGGTAGGAGATGCCAAGGTCCCGGGCATGCAGGCAGCCTTTGAAAAACTCTTCACCCATCTCTACATGACCATGAGCGGTGCTCAGTACATACACTACGCCTTTGGCCTCCTGGATCGGACCAACAGCTTCTGTCCCGTCCAGGCGGTGCTCGACAACGAACAGATCGGTAAGATCAAACACTGTCTGAGACAGCCTAAGGTGGGACCTTCCGTGGTGGAAGATATGCTCAAGACCGTGAAAAAGGTCATGTCATCCTCTTACCGACTGTACGCACGTCATGTCCGAAAGGCCATGCATGCCGGTGATGTTTCAAGGCCTTACAGGTTCGAGGCCAAGGGTTTGGAGGATAAGGTCTTGGAGAAGGCGTTGGATTACATGGCCAAATTGGAGGCAGGGCAAGCCCCTTGCCTAGATCCGAGCACTGTGGACCAGATCTTCAAGGAGACCCCGGGGCTTTTGCCAGGACTCAGGCAATCTGCCAAACAAGATAAATAGTGAGAATACAGATTTCAGAGAGGAGAACTTAGCCATGCAAAAGCAAGAGGTTCTGGAAAAGATCGCATTCAATGTGATACAGGGACGAGTAGAAGCAGAAGATGAGGGATTCGATGAGGGTCTAGAGGGTCGACCCGCTGTCACAGAACTGACAGAAGAAGCCCTTACCCAAGGTGTGCACCCCAAGTCTATCGTTTTAGAAGGCCTGACCAAGGCAATGGATGTGGTGGGGGAAAAGTTTGAGGAGGAAGAATATCTTATTCCAGACATGCTCGCCTCGGCCGAGTGTGTGGGTGCCGCCATGGACATCTTGATCCCTCACCTCCTTAAGGCAGGAGTCGAGAGCAAGGGGAAGTTCATTATTTCAACCGTAGCTGGCGACCTCCACGACATTGGAAAGAACATCGTTGCGATCATGCTTAAAGGTGGAGGCTATGAGGTGATCGACTTAGGCGCAGATGTGCCTACTGAGCGAATCGTAGAGGCAGTGAGGCAGCATCAAGCGGCTTTTCTGGGTCTTTCAGCACTTCTAACTACCACCATGCGGGTAATGGGAGAGGTAATCGAGAAGCTCAAGGAAGAAGGCCTTCGCAATAACGTGAAAGTGCTCATTGGTGGCGCACCGACATCCAGTGAATTTGCCAAAGAGATCGGGGCAGATTCCTATTGCAAGAACGCTTTTGAGGCGATTGATGTGTTGAAAACTATGGCAGCATAATCGACTCAAGGAGAAAACCTATGGCTGAAAAGAAAGCCTACACCCAAGCCTTCACCACAGGTAAGTATGATAAAATTTCAGGTCTGCTCGGAAAGTATGACAATGTGAGAAGATTTTGGGAGGACCAAGTCACTGGTATCTACTTGCGCTCCTTCCTGAACAACGTGGTGGAGAATAAGAGGAAGCGGTTGGAACGCCTGCGAATCCTTGATCTAGGTTGCGGCAGTGGTGACGGCTACGACCTGATCATGGGGGTTACCAAAAAGGATCCGGGGATCTATGAGTATGTTACCGCTACCATTACCGATGACATGCTCAAAGAGTATGTGGGGCTGGATATCAATGTGGATCTCCTTCGCCAAGCCGAGGAATATTATGGCAATAACCCCAAGATGAGATTCGTGGAGGGCGACCTATCCCACGGGCTACCTCCCGTGATTTTTCAGGATCAGCCGGCATTTGATTTTTACTTCAGCTCCTTCGGAACACTCTCCCATTTCCACGACGAGCAGTGTGTTCAGATCATCTCAGATATCTGCAGGCACGCACCCGATTATGCCCTTCTCATGGGAGACTGGCTTGGTCGCTACTCTTACGAGTGGCAAGATCTCTGGCATCACCCACCAGACCAGGAATATTTTATGGATTACCGCATATCTTACCTATACCCTGATGAGGGGCAGGACGATGCAGACATAGCCTCTTTCCCTCTGCGGCTCATCACCAAGGACGAGGTCGTGAAGACTATTGAGCAGGCCTCCCAGCAGGCCGGGGTAGAAATCAGGCCTCTCACTTTCTGCGATCGGTCCATATTCGTAGGGCGTCACCTGGATACGGGTGACTACAACAAGAACTGCCCGAAGCTCCGCCTCCCCGTAAACTCGCTTTTCGAGAGCTACCAGCGAACGGACCTGGAAAGCCTGCTTGTGGATTATGTACCCCGACAGGGTTTTGACCATCTCAACAGCTTCTTTGAGTTGTTTTTCATGTCATGTAATGCCTTGGTTAAATACACGATTTCACTGTTGAGTGAATACGACTCAGAGGCAGAAAAATTGCGTTCTACCCCTGAAGTGCTGCCCTTTTATCCTGACCCTCTTAAAGAGGCAATGCACAACATGCAAAGGGTCATCGAGGGCGTGGGGGGGCTCAAATGGGGGGACGTCCGCGCCAATGTTATAGAACCACATCTCGGCTACTCTCTTCGGAGGCTGGAGATGGACCTCCAGCCAGGAACTGGAATGGGCCACAGCCTGATCGGCATTTTTGAGATCCGAAAGTAGCCAGGCCTTGAGAGGGCAATTATGAGTGGATTAGTGGTCGCCTATGGAGAGCCAGATCGGAGTGACCTAGAGGCTGCATTCAGTAAGATATGGCATCGCGGTCCCTATGCCACGGGCATCTGGGAAACCGACCATGCAATCCTGGCCCAAAACTATCTCCAAGCAGACTGTATCTTCGCAAACGATAGGTTTGAGATCCCCGTCCCAGGTCCACCCGATACAAAGCTCAGGATCTGCTATGACGGCCAAATAGACAATTGGGACGAGCTAGTCGAAATCCACGGGATTTCTGCCGGCCCTTTCAGAGAGGAACAACTGCTCCTTCACCTCTACCAGCAGCACGGCACGGACATGCTCCAGTATCTAACTGATGCCATCTTTGCGCTTGTGATTTCCGATGGAGAGGACCTTTTTGCGGCCAGGGACCTCCTGGGTATCAAGACCCTCTACTACGGCTGGAAAGACGAAACCCTCTACCTCGCCTCTGAACTGAAAGGCATCTTCGAGGTGACAGAGGAGGTCTATGAATTTCCTCCCGGGCATTATATGGATCCCAAGGGCCGGTTGATCAGATTCGCAGAATTGCCAAAGACCCCACCCAATAAGCTCCATTCCGGTCTTGATCGAATGCTAAAGGACATCCAGGCTATTATCCGACGAAGTTTGCGAAACCGTGTAGACTTCCGTGTACCGACGGGCAGCCTCCTCAGCGGGGGGATCGATAGCAGCGTGATCACTTATCTGGCCAGTGAGGCGTACAGAGAGAAGTTTGGAAAGGATACGCGATTGAAGACATTTGCCCTTGGTGTAGGTAGAAGCAGTGATATTCAAAACGCTCGGGTTATAGCCACCTGGATTAACACAGATCACCATGAATTGATCGTAGATCTGGAGGAGATCCTGAAGGTCTTACCTGAGGTCATCTATTATCTGGAATCCTTCGACCCTTCCCTCGTCAGAAGTGCAGTATCAAACTTCCTTATCTCTCGATATGCCCGTGAGCATGGCATTCAGATGCTGCTCTCCGGTGAGGGAGGTGATGAGATATTTTGCGGGTATACCTACCTTAAGAATTTTTCAGCCGATGAACTGTTTGCCCGCCAGATGGAATGCATTGGCTTTTTGCATAACAACGCCGCCTTGCGGCTGGATCGCATGAATCAGTGCCACGGCGTGCGGGTAGTGGCGCCCCTCATATCCGGGGAATTGCTGTCCTATGCAATGGCTATTCCCTCAGAATACAAGCAGAAACCAGAAGGAGATCAGAAAATTGAGAAGTGGATCTTCAGAAAGGCCTTTGAATGCATCCTGCCAGAAGGTGTGGTCTGGAGAGTCAAACAGGAATTCTCCCAGGGATCTGGATCCGCCAGCATCCTCCCAGCCTACTTTGAAGGGCTCATCAGTGATCAGGAATTGGTCAGGGCCCAGGCCGATTATCCTATAGTTCGCAGCAAGGAAGAGCTTTACTATTTCCGCATCTTCACCGAGCATTTTGGCAGTCAGCACACTGTGGAGAGTGTTGGTCAATGGATCTGTCTATGAGCAACAGGGTGTACTTTCTGGAATATCCTTGCCAACAACCAGATCTTGGATATCATACATAAACAGAAAGGGCTGGGTTGGTTGGGTTGCTATCTTGACTTTTGCATTGGTATCAAAGCCCTCTAACACTTCAATTAATTCCTCCACCGTCATCTTAGATCCTCCTTTCCTTTACCGTCAGAATAGTTTGAATTATCATTCTAAAAAGCCACTTCCTGTTCCTCTCCCAATAGCAAAAGGGAAGTACCATTCGCCCTGCCTGCAATCAGAGGCGATCTGGCTCGTCTAACCAAATAATCACCTTGCACTGTTTGGTTTTTACCCGGAATACCTTCAAAGCCTCTTTCGCTGGTCCTGACGCCACCTTGCCAGTATAGTCAAAGGTTGATCTGGATAAACCACAACAGCGGAGTGTGGCAGTGCCAGCAACGGGATCAATACGCCTGCCCGTATAGGTACATTCGTTTCTGAAGGCGTGGTACTGGCCGTCAATACCATAAATAACCAAAAGCCTTTCCGGAAGTCCCCACCCCTCCAGGCGGATTGCACCACAGGGCTTACGAAGTTCAGGTGCACGTGCCCACCCGATCTCAACCTTTCCTCTGGAATACTTCCAACACTTTGCATCTCTGGGAGGCTTGGTTCTACAAATCCCAAAAATCCGTTTAAATAACCCCATTTCCGTTACTTGTAAAAGAAACTTATCCTGTCTGTCAATTTTGTAATCTCTCTATGAATACTGTATGGCAACCTATGGAAATGGCTGTCAAGGGAAAAATTATTTTCTCACAACATGGCTGAAGTGAAAGAGGGGATGGCCTGTCATAAGGTAATTCCACCAATACCAGTACGTTGATTGTCTATCAGAATTCTTTAGATCATTATGGGATGGTAAAGGATTTTACAGAGCGGA
>JABXJY010000320.1 GCA_013375385.1 Desulfobacterales bacterium | reverse complement strand
AAAGGAATCGGTTATCAATTTCTTTGAGGCTGCAAAGGAGGAGAGAGACCCATTTGTGATCTCTTTAACCAATTCAGTGGCCCTTTTCACGGACTGACCATCTTCCACCACCTCTGTTACAAGACCCCAGGATAGCGCCTGATCGGCAGCAATTGGGCGGTCGAAGGCTGCAATTTCCATGGCCTTGGTCAGCCCCACCAATCTGGGCAAGGTGAAGGTACCCCCGCCATCAATACTTAACCCGTTTGAGGTATATGCCTGTCTTAACACGGCAGATGCCTCTATAACCCTGAAGTCGCAGGCAAGGGCCATTGAGAAACCACCTCCTGCGGCAATGCCATTGATGGCTGCCACTACCGGTTTGGGCATGCGCCGTATCTCAAGCACGGCCTGATGGTATCTGGCTGCCAGTTGGTGGAAGACCTCACCATAATTTTTTCCAAAACCTGATACCCATTTCAGATCCGCCCCCGCACAGAAGGCTTTGCCCTCTCCGGTAATGACGACACCGACTACGAGCCTGTCCATAGCAAGCTCAATAAGCGTTTCTGCCAGAAACTGGATCGAATCCAGGTTGAATGCATTAAAGACCTTGGCACGATTCATGGTTACCCTGGCAATCCCTTCAATCACATCTAATTTCACAGGTTCATCCATCTTTAATCTCCTTTACATAAAAGTTTTTGTTGTTTTTCAGCACGTATTCTAAACCCATATCCCGCAACCAAAACCCATTATTTCTTCGCTTCAAGCCTTCCGCAGTGACCCTATCGGGTTCGCAGGTGGGGAATACTTGCCCCTTCTCCGCTCTAAAGGCGGGGCTTTCCCCTTCCTGCTCACCTCGATGGGTGCCCCACTGCTCGCAGCCGATTTTCGCTCAGAAACAACGGGTTTTCCTCAGAGCTATAGATTGGCTAACTACATCCACTCCCTCGTTAGCGCTGAAAGGCTTCTCTCTCTGATGGCGGTGCGGATCTGACGCACCAACGATTCCAGAAAGCGTAGATTGTGAATGGCAGCCAGGCGCACCGCCAAAAGCTCCTTGGCCATGAAGAGGTGTCTCAAATAGGCCCTGGAATAGTTGCAACAGGTATAGCACCTGCACCCTTCGTCGATCGGGCGAGGATCGTCGGTGAATTGAGCATTGAGGATATGGACCCTGAACCGCTTCGCCTCTTTAACAAAGAGGGTACCGGTGCCGGCCATCCTCGTCGGTAAGACGCAGTCAAAGAGATCGATTCCCCGCTTTACCACCTGAAATATGTCCTCTATCTCACCGATTCCCAGAAGATGCCGTGGTTTGTGGTGTGGCAGGAGAGGGATCGTCCATTCCAAGACCCGGCACATCTCCTCCTTAGAGCTTCCAAGGGAGCCACCGACGGCATAGCCGCCAAAATCCAGCTTGCCCATGAATGCAGCGCTCTCTTCCCTCAAATCTCGGTATGCTCCACCCTGAACGATTCCGAAGAGTGCTTGATTCCTACCGGAAGTACATCGGAATTTCTCTAATGCACAAGTAGCCCAGCGGTGGGTCCGCTCCATTGCTCTCCTGGTGTAACGGTAATCGTGGAGGGGTGAGGTGCACTCGTCCAGCGGTAGCATAATATCTGCACCGAGCTTCTGCTCTATCTCAACCACCCGCTCAGGTGTGAACCGATGGCGTGAACCGTCCAGATATGAGATAAACTCCACTCCATCATCATCAACCCTAACCAGGGGCTTCCCCTTTTTTGGGCTCAAATGTCCTCCGCGATCATGCTCCCCGGGGAAGATCGATGCGATCTTCCCAACCCCATGTTCTTTGGCTGCGCCTAGGCTAAAGATCTGAAAGCCGCCAGAGTCAATCATCAGTGGTCCTTCCCACCCCATGAATCGATGGAGTCCTCCCGTCTTCTCTATGAGGTCCTCGCCTGGTTGGAGGTGGAGATGATAGGCATTGGCAATAATCACCTGGGTTCCTATCTTGTGAAGATCCTGCGCGGATACAGCCTTCACCGCTCCTTGCGTGCCCACAGCGACGAATGAAGGGGTTGTAATGGCACCATGAGGGGTATGGAGTCTACCGACACGTGCCGCTTTATCATTTGCTAAAAGCTCAAATGAGAACATCAGTAAAAGATGGTCACCGTTCGATGATGAGGCCTTGCCTTAATCCCAAAATCCTGGCTCATATTCCACAGGATCGAATCTACCTCAAAGGCCCTCACGGCTTTTCCCAAAAGTACCAGTTCCTTTCGGATTAACTCAACTGCCCAGATGGTGTTGGCCCTGATCTCAACTTCCTCAGGACTTCCCGCCTCAATGAAGATCCTTTGATCCACCTTTTGGGCAAGGGATCGTGCATAACGTAAGATACCCAGGTGGCGCAACACCTGGGGTAGCTTGTAATCGGCAAAGGCGGTAAGCCTATCCATATCAACGAAACTACCCCATTCTTTACCATCAAATGCACTGTAGAGGTCCGCAACAAATATCTGCGCTCGCTTATAGAAGAATACCTTATGGCCCAGAT
>JABXJY010000005.1 GCA_013375385.1 Desulfobacterales bacterium | reverse complement strand
CCAACGTTAGACGCGGTGATCTCCTTTGGGTTACATAACATTTGGCAAGCTCCCGGCCTTCCAATCGTCGAAAAAATGGGGCATATGGCGCCAGGTACTCCTCAATACTGGGAAATGTAATTTCGTGTGCCATGAGCGGATACATAGCACACATTTTTCTGTAAATCAAGAATTATTTGTCGGAGTAGTATTAACTGCTTGAGTTAATATCATTTTCTTTGTTTATTTATTCCAAGATATGAAAAACAGCAAGTAATTGAGCTCATGGTAGCTCACTTTAGACCCTGGTCACTTCAAACTCTACCTCACTTAATGCCTTGATCCAAGCGGAATGTAATACTTTGTTCCTTTTTCCATCTTTTCTATTTCGGACACCAGGTTATCAAGATCAGATGGCACATGAACAAAATCTATCCCAGAGGCATCAATTACCAAAAGGGGGGTCTCAGTGTAATGGAAAAAGAATTCATTGAAGGCCTGATTTATTTGATCCAGGTACTTGAGACTTATTGATCTCTCATAATCCCGATCCCTCTTTTTGATCCTTTTTTTCAAGATATCAGTCCTTGCCTGCAAAAAGATAACCAGATCCGGGTTCAATGTTCTGACCTTCAAGAGGTGGAATACCTGCTCATAGAGGCTGAACTCTCTGTCATCCAGGTTAAGCCTTGCAAAGATTCTGTCCTTGTCAAAGAGGAAGTCTGAGATAACGACTCTTTTGAACAGATCGATTTGATTTATCTCTTCCTGCCTCTGAAAGCGCCTCAGGATAAAGAAGAGCTGTGTTTGAAACGCAAATCTCTTGGGGTCGTTATAGAAGTTGGCAAGGAAGGGATTTCCTTCGGTATCCTCCAAGATGGTTTTGCCATTTATCCTCTTAGCCAACAATTGGGCCAGGCTGGTTTTGCCAACCCCCAACGGACCTTCAACGACTACATAACCTTTTTTGTGCAATTTCCTGCCCTTTTTCTAAGCTCCACAGCTAAATATCATTGACTTTATTGTGTGTCAAGGAATTGTCTCAGGTGGTGCTAAGGCAGAGCTCAAATGTATATATTCATCTATAGTGAGGGTCTCGGCCCTTCTCTTTGGATCGATAAGGCATTCTTTGAGGGAATTCGCTATCATCTCTCTGGATAGAGACCCCATTCCCCTTTCAAGGGAGTTGAGAACTGTCTTCCTCCTGGAACTAAATGCTGCCTTCACAATCCTGTAGAAGGATTCCTCGTTTTCCGCCTGTAATGGATATGGTTTCTCAAAATCAATCCCTAAAACCATAGAATCTACCTTTGGCTTGGGGTAAAAGGCATCCCTCTTGATCTTGATCAGGGGGGATATGTGGGCATAGTATTGAGTGATAACACTGAGGGCACCATACTCCTTTTTTCCTGGCACGGCAGTCAACCGTTGTGCCACCTCAAATTGAAACATGAGGACAGCACTTTTGATACAGTTTCGATTGACTATGAGCTTTTCCAATAACGGTGAGGAGATATTATAGGGAAGATTGCCCACTATCTTGATCTTTTGTTCAAATCTGTCACAGATCTCTGCAAAATCTACTTTCAGGACATCCCCGGAAATGAATGTTATCTTTTCCTTCTCTTTCGGGGACAGCCTTTCCTGTAACATCGTTGTCAATAGTGGATCCTTCTCTATAGCCACCAAGTGATAGATATGGGGCAGGATTGGGATCGTTAAGGCCCCCAAGCCTGACCCTATTTCTACAACCGCATCGTTTTCATTGAGTCTTGCATGGGCTATGATTTCATCGATTATGGCAGGGTCTTCCAGAAAGTGTTGCCCCAGTCTCTTGCTGGGCCTCAGCCCTGATTTGGTTAACAAAGCCTTAGAGATTCTCACGCCTTGCTCAGCTTTCTTGATTTGCGCCATGAAATAAAGGTCTTAAAAAAATAGAAGAAGATAGGATATGAAGGTGTCGCAAATATGACGCCCAAGACAATGCCTCCCAACAGAAAGGCTGCAACTACCATTCCACCAGCGCCGAGGATTTCAGTTACCGCACCTAAAAGCTCTCCGCGATCAATTGCCTCTACCACTGGCGCCACGATCCTTGTGTTATGATCAAGTCCCGTGATGAATGATCCTATCCTATGGGAATATTTGTAAACAACGTATATGGTTGCAGGATTGCATATCCAGACTCCTGCCGCTGCTGTTATCTTACTTGCCTTGAAGACTAAGGCCAACGACACAGCAATGATTGTGTGAAAGGGGATAGTCGGCATCATGCCTGAGAATATACCAAGGGCCATCCCTAGGGCTAACTCATGGGGGTGGCCTCTGAGCCTGATGAGCCTCAGATATACATATCGAAACCGACGCTGAAAAAGCATTCTAGCCAAGAAAAGAATAAGGAGCTCTTCATTGCCGAAATAGGCAGGAACATACCAAACTGGGTATCTAGATTTTATCTAAAGGAAATCGTGATCTCGCATCCAGGGCCATATCATCCCTCTCGCCTTTTATTATCCTGTGATATCCGGCAACGGCTATCATAGCCCCATTGTCTGTACAGAATTCCGGGCTTGGAATATAGAGATCAATCCCCTCTCTCGTCATCGTTTTCTGTAATCTGTGGCGTAAGTGGTTATTTCTGGCTACTCCTCCTGCCAGCACAACTGACTTCACCCCAACCTGACCGGTGGCAGCAATCGCCTTATCGATGAGGATATCAATAATTGCAGCCTGAAATGAGGCAGCGATATCTGCTATCTTGATTCTATTGTCCCCTGCCTTATGATCGCGCCATTTCTTGACATAGAGGGCAACAGCAGTTTTGAGACCGCTAAAGCTGAAGTCAAGTGAGTCTCTGGATAGGTAGGCCCTTGGAAAATCGATGGCCTCGGGCCGGCCTGTAGCTGCCAGTTGTTCTATCACAGGGCCACCGGGATAACCTAATTCCAGAAGCTTTGCGATCTTATCAAATGCCTCGCCTGCTGCATCGTCCAAGGTCTGACCCAACACAGTATAATCCCCGAACCCCCGGACATGGTAAATGTTTGTATGGCCGCCTGAAACAGTAAGGGCTACAAAGGGGAAGGGGGGAAACCTTTTTTCCAAAAAGATAGAGAGGATATGCCCCTCTAAGTGGTTTACTCCTATCAGGGGGATGTTGCTGGCATAGCTATAGGCTTTGGCGAAATGGATGCCCACTAAGAGGGCCCCAACAAGGCCAGGCCCAACAGTAACCGCTATTGCACCGATATCTTTGTCATTTAGTCCAGCCCTTCTGAGTGCTTCCCTCACGACAGGAACAATATTCCTGATATGTTCTCTTGAGGCAAGTTCTGGGACTACTCCCCCATACCTTTCGTGAACCACAACCTGAGTGTTGACAACATTCGATAGTAATCTTTCTCCCTCTTCTACTACTGCTGCGCAGGTGTCATCGCAGGAGGTATCTATACCAAGTATGATCATAGCACTCGTTTCTTCCACGGCGGACGCATTTTCATAAATCCCTTTTCTCAACGAGCGCTCAGCAACAAGCAACCAATGAGGAGCCGACTACTGTCTGGATGCCTTATCCTTTCTCAACTGATCTATCCGTTCCACCACCTTCCTGAGATGCTCAGCCATCACTTCCGCCTTCTGGTAACGCTGAGTAATCTCCTTGGCCATGGCCTTATCTATTATCTTTTCAAGAACAGGTGGAATCTTTGGATTAATCTCCCTTACCGAGGGGTGTTTCTCTCTGGCAATCTGGTACATGAGTGATGTCATATCTTCAGAGGCAAAGGGCTTTTGGCCGGTCAGCAACTCAAAAAGAACCACGCCCAAGGAGAATATGTCTGAACGCCCGTCAACCTTTTTCCCACTCACCTGTTCGGGAGACATATAAGAGGGGGTGCCCAAAATCACACCGGTCTTTGTCTTGGATGAGGATGTGATCCTGGCGATGCCAAAATCCGTCACCTTGATGTCTTTCGTGTCTTCGAGTAACATGATGTTTGCAGGTTTTATGTCCCTGTGAACAACCTCTTTGCTGTGAGCATAAGTTAAGGCATCGGCCACCTGGGCCAGAACAGTAAGCACATCCCTCAAAGGGAGTAGGTTTTCTTTATGGGTGAATTGTACTAAATCCTCACCGTGGAGGAATTCCATGGCTATATAGGCCAGGTCGTGTTCTTCACCGGCATCGTATATCGACACGATGTTAGGGTGGTTCAACAGTCCAGCTGACTCTGCTTCCCTGAAAAAGCGTTCCTTTATCTCGCCTACCGCTTCCTGTTCAAATTCCGTTAACCGTAAGGTCTTTATAGCAACGGTCCTGTGTATGGTTGGATCTTCTCCCTTATAGACAATTCCCATGGCACCCCTGCCCAGTTCGCCGGAAACCTCATATCTGCCAAGGGTTGGTTTGGTGTCCAGATCTGTTATTGTTGCCCCGATGTCACCAGGATGCGTACTGCCGGCACCGAAGATCATGGTGGATTCAACACCCTTTAGTTTCGGCATTCTTTCACTCAGATCCTTAAAAGCGCCGCCATCTTCCATAATCATATTATATGTTGCTAATGCCTTGCTAATCTGCCTCTTTCTTTCATAATCCAGTCCGAGGTTGTATAAGAGATCCTTGACCCCAGGCTCATCTATAGGACACTTCCGAAACTTTTCAAAGGCCAGATCAAGCATTCCTTGTTGCTGGAAGGAAAGACCAAGGGCCTTGTTTGTTTCTACAGAATCAGCCTCCACCTTTTCTTTTGTCCTTTCGGTGACGAAGAACCGTATGCTAACAACCAAGATATAGCCAAGAATCAGAAGAACCATTTGGGGCGTAATCTTGAGCCATATATTTGAGTGAAAGAAGAGGACCGTCCCTGCTGTGCCGTAAGAGAGAAAGAGGATTAAGGTGATGATGGCACCGGTACCGGCCTTTAGCCTGGGCAGGAGAAACGAGATATAGAGCCCGAGAAGCAAGATAATACCCAGCTCGATAGATGTGAAATAGTGAGGCCGAACAAAGAACTCCTCCCTCAAGATATTGGAGACCGAATTGGCAATTATCTCCACGCCCGGTAGATTACTGGAAATAGCCGTAACAAAGCTGTCCCCGATTCCCGGGGCAGTGGGGCCAACGATGACAATCTTGTCCCTGAAGACGCTTGTTTGAAACTCCTTTTTGAGAACCTTCCTGAATGGTGTTGCGTGAAATGCAATCCCCGGTCTGTCCCATTTAATGAGGGTTGGCATAGTAAAACCTGTGGCTGCAACCCTCACGGTCTTGGACGGGGTAACCCTTATATCGATTCCCTCTCCCAGGATAAGCCTGATCTGACTGTCATCGAGTCCTTTGAAGGCCTTTACAATCGCCATAGCAAATGATGGAACAAAGATGTTTTCCAGATAGTTGATGGCGAGGGTTTGACTCCTGATGGATCCATCACCGTCCGGGAAGAGGTTTATATGACCGATACCTGCAACTGAATGCGCAAAGGAAGGCAGGAGTGGTTTTATCTTGGAATACCACCTGATGGAACTTACGGCCAATTCATCCTTTAGACCATGGGTAACCTTATAGGAGTTTTTGGCTATGTAATCAAAAACCTCCTCGTCCCTTCCCGTGCTTATCGTATCGAAGTAGATAGGGAGAACTACATTACCGGCCTTTTTGAAGGCCTGGGCTAATTTTGCATCATTATCCAGATCACCCTCTGCCTTATCCATTAAACCATAGAATGCCTTGGTAGATGGGTCTTTATCAGTTAACTTGAGATCCACATACATCTTCTTGAGTTCTCTAATCGTTTTGAGGCCAGCACTCTCCTCCGGCTCAATAAACATGATATTGAGGGCAATAACCTTGGCACCGGCCATTGCAAGGTTGTTTATCCCCTTGGCAAGAATATTTCTCGGCCACGGGAAACGGCCGATTTCAGCCAGATCATCATCGTCTATAACAACTATCTCAATATCCGGATTTCTTTCTCCAGAGGCACTGAGCCTGGATCGGAGGTCAAATGTCTTTTTCTCTATAACGTCGGTAAAATCACCAAACCCTGTGCCGATCATGGCTAGGAACACGACAGTAAGGATCAGGCCAATTAACCATTCAGGAATACCCTTTTTGAATAACATCATTCGCCCCCAATTTCCTAGGTCCCTATATAAGGCTCTATTCTTAGGTAGCGGAGTTCTCCCATGCCGGGCACAGATTTTATCTCCTCCACCGTTTCAAATGGGCCGTAAAGAGATCTATACGTGATGATCTTCTTGGCCAGATAAGGCCCTATATCAGGTATGGTCTCCAGCTCATCCTGAGTTGCTGTGTTCAGAGAGATAGGAACTTTGAGAGTGACTTTATAGGCGGCAGGTATAGAACCAGGTGAGACCTTTATGTTCCCATTCTCTGAGCCGATGTGAACACTTGTCCCCTGAGTGAGATAAGGGTATTTATCCCCTTTGCCCCTCCACCGTAAGCGGACCAGGTCACCAGCCCTGACTATCAATTCCTCTAGAGAAGGTTCCCTGTCAAACACATAGACGCCAGGGTTTTTTACTTCCCCTGTGATGAGGATAAAAATCTCATTTCCTTTCCCGATAGGACCAAGATCTCCTTGTAGAGAAGACAAGAAGTTTATTGCCCATCCCAGGAGGAGGAGAAGGATAAGGATCGAAAGGCCCATTTGCTGACTGCTAATCCTCTTGTTTTTCATCACCCAGACCAAAGGCCTCGTGTAAGGCCCTTACTGCGAGTTCGATATATTTTTCTTCTATTACACAGGAAATCTTTATCTCAGAGGTGCTGATCATACTTATATTGATATTTTCCTTTGACAGGGCCTCAAACATCGTGGTGGCCACGCCAGCATGATTTCTCATGCCCAGTCCGACGAGAGACACCTTAGCAATATCCTGGTCGCCAAGCACCTTTTCCGCCCCTATTTCTTTGGCAACTTCCCTGACCAATTCTATGGTCTTTTGAAAATCTGTCTTGGTAACCGTAAATGTTAGATCTGCTCGGCCCTCGGCGCTGGTATTTTGGATGATCATGTCCACTACGATCCCGGCTTTGGAGACGGGAGTAAATATTCTGAAGGCAATTCCAGGCCTATCAGGCACCTTCACCATTGTAATTCTGGCCTGATTTCTGTCAAAGACAATACCAGAGACCAGTATCTTTTCCATCTCTTTATTTTCTGCTGCTACCATGGTTCCCTCATTTCTCGTGAAAGATGATCGAACATGAATGGGCACGTTGAATTTCTTGGCAAATTCAACCGATCTTATCTCCAAGACCTTGGCCCCTAAGCTGGCTAACTCTAACATTTCCTCATAGGATATTCTCTTGAGTTTCTTGGCATGGGTGCAGATACTTGGATCAGCTGAGAATACACCCTCAACATCTGTAAAGATCTCGCATAGATCAGCATTTAGTGCTGCTGCCAGGGCTACTGCAGTAGTATCTGATCCCCCTCTTCCCAAGGTGGTGATGTTGGTCTCTTCATCAATGCCCTGGAAGCCAGCTACAGCTACAATTCTGCCTTCGTCTAACTCTTTGAGGAGCCGATCGGTATCAACCTTCCTGATCCTTGCCTTTCCATAGACTTGGTCTGTATGTATGGCTGCCTGGAAGCCAAGAAGGGAGTGGCAGTCATAACCCATGGACTTGACTGCCATAGCGAATAAGGAAACGCTCACCTGCTCGCCTGTAGCCATCAAGACATCTAATTCTCTTGGGTCCGGGGTTTCTGTTATCTCCTTTGAAAGCTTGATCAAGGCATCTGTCTGTCCGGCCATTGCCGAGAGAACCACCACAAGCCTGTTTCCTCTTTCAGACGATTCGATTACCCTCTCAGCAACCTTTCTTATCTTTTCGATGCTTCCTACTGAGGTACCACCGTACTTCTGGACTATTAACGCCATGGTTAGTTAACTTAATGTAATGTTTCGGAAAAAACCAATGAGCTACTTACGACAGTTGATTCGTGCCTGCCCGCGACGCTCTCGCTTGCGAGGCGGGGGCGTGCCATCCACTTTATTTAATTTCCTTCAAAGAGGTGCCTACCCCCAGTCTTAACGCCTTTATAACTTCCTGAGCCCTGGGATGACGTCCGGAGAATCCAAGCTCCCTGGTATGCTCATCCACCATCCTCAACTCAACCTGAATTCTCTCCTCAGGGAGTTCTCCTGGCCAGCGGTCCGCCCACTCTATAACCACTATCCCTTGCCCTGAGAAGTACTCCTCCAGATCTAAGGCCATGATCTCGGTTCTGTTTTTCAGCCGATAAAGGTCTATATGAAATAGCTGGTGCCTGCCTTTGTATTCATTAACAAGGGTGAACGTTGGACTGACTATATAATCTGGGTCGATCTCAAGGTTAATGGCCATCCCTTTTGTGAACCATGTCTTCCCACCACCCAAGTCACCAATTAATGCAACAATATCCCCATCGATCAATTGCATTCCCAATTGCTTGCCTAACCAGACAGTTTTTTCAACCGAGGTTGTCAAATACTTTACAGAGATCTCTTTCAACCTCAGGGCCCTCAAGAACACCATTATGGAGTACTTTTCTCAAGCACTACAACAGCGATGCCGTAGTCACCCTCATCCGAAAGGGTAACATACCACCTGTTTATTCCCTCTTTTTGACAGAAACTACGGGCCTTTCCAGTCACCTTAAGGTCAGGCCGACCACTTGGATTGTGGACAATCTCTATATCCCGCCACCTGATGCCCTTTTTCATGCCCAAACCTATCGCCTTTGAGAAGGCTTCCTTGGCCGCAAAACGCAGGGCAAGGGAAGACACTGATTTTGGACCTTGAACACAGAAACCTATTTCCTGGGCAGTAAATATCCTGTTAATAAACCTTTTCCCCCATCTATCGATTACCCCCCCCATCCTCTTTACATCTACAAGATCTATGCCAATGCCATAAATCATGAAAGTGCCTAAAGTGAACTAAAGTGATAAGTGTCTAAAGTTTTAAAAACTGAATTTCAGTGGTAATTCTTGCCTATAAGATATTTTTGAAACTATTTGATTGATTTCTTGTTGTCCGCTGTCTCTCAGGACTGATGCCTGGCGAAAGACAACTGACAGACTCACTATTCCATCATAGCCAGTAGTCTTTCTGTCTCTTCGTCCATCTGTTGGGCTTCGTCCTCGGACCTTTGGTGGTCATAGCCCAAGAGGTGTAAGAGACCGTGGATTAAGAGTCTATCAATAGTCCTATTAAGGCTCTCACCACCTCTTTTGGCATCCCTCATAGCAGCATCTAACGATATGACTATATCCCCCAGCATCGGCGTCTCAGGTCCAGGATGATCGTTGTCTCTGGTCGGAAAGGCAAGAACATTTGTCGGACCTTCTCTCTTGAGAAAACGGTGGTTTAGTTCTGTTATATGCTTATCATCGGTAAAGAGTAAGCTCAGTTCACCGTCATGATATTCCAAGTCTCTTAAGATCCTCTTTAGCTTCGTTCTTACCTTCGCGGGATCTACTATGTTTTTCATGGAGTGCTGGCACGCTATTTGAATTTCCATTTTCTCTCTTCTTACCCGTTTCTCCTTTCACTATAGGTTCTGGATATTCAATCCGGCTGTGAAAGATTCCGCTTAATGTCTTGGTGAAGCTTTTGGCTATCTGGTTTAGATCCTTCAATGTCAATTCGCATTCATCCAACTGTCCATCTGAGAAGACATTGTTGATAATCTTCTGAACCATTCCTTTGATCCTTGCAGGGGTTGGATCGATCAAGGTTCTAGACGCAGCCTCCACTTCATCTGCTACTAAGACAAGTCCTGCCTCTTTGGTCTGAGGCTTATGTCCAGGATATCTGAAATCTTCCTCTTTGACTGGCGAGGATTTACCCCCCTTTTTTTCACTTTGCTCCTTGGCCTTTTGATAGAAATAGGAGATGAGACTCGTACCATGGTGTTGGTGGATAATATCTATTATCTCCTTTCCAAGCCGGTGTTGCCTTGCAAGCTCTACACCATCTTTAACATGGGAGATTAATATAAGGCTACTCATAGAAGGTGCAAGCTTCTCATGTCTTTTGTCACCCCTCACCTGATTTTCTACAAAGTATAGTGGTTTCGGTATCTTTCCAATGTCATGGTAATAGGCACTCACCTTGGCCAAGAGGGGGTTGGCATGGATACTGTCGGCTGTCGCCTCAACCATGTTGCTGACAATGACACTATGATGATACGTGCCAGGGGCCTTAACCATCAAATCTTTTAGGATAGGCTGATCCAGACTGGATAATTCAAGGAGTTTGATATCGGTTGTGAAGCCAAATGCCATCTCTATCAACGGTAAGAAACCGACAGCTATAACACCAGCCAGGGCGCCTCCCAGAAAACTGGCAATGAGGGAGATGGCACCTGCCGGAGAGTAAGGATTTCCGTATAGGCTCTGGTATAGGGTCTGGATCGACAAGGCCATAACAATATTTAAGAGACCAACCCTCATTCCTGTTTTTATCAACACCATTCTTTCCCTGCAATTTCTTACCCCATAGGCGGCCAGAAGAGAGCCTAGCAGGAAATAGAGGAAAAACTCTACCCTCCCTTCGACAGCGATGGAACTCAGAATAGAGATGACCACAGAAAAGGCGATGGCCACATCCAATCCTAGAAAGACAGAAACCAACATAGCTCCCAGAGAAATCGGCAATGCAAAGAGAAGAGCCTGAATAGTAAAAGAAGGAAAGCCCCGGGCTACCTCTTCAGCCACTGTGTTATACAGGAGCACAACCAAAAACATGAACAGGAGGGTCAGGCTGTTGAAGATAAGGCTTCTGGCGTCTCCTTTGAAGGTATTGGACCTCCTGAGAACTACAATGTAGCTCAATACCAACAAGATGCCAATCATTACGGTCATGCTAAGGGCCATAAATGGGATAGGGGGATTTCTTTTTAGCTTGGCCTCAGTCTCCAGTTTCAATTTCGACAGATGAGTTGGGTTTATTTTTTCTCCCTCTCTAACAATCATCTCGCCCTTCTTAACCTTGAAATAGATAGGTTTTACCGATCCTTTTGCCTCCTCTTTTCGTAGCTCTGTTTCCCTTTTATTGAAGGTTATGTTTGGTCTTGTGACCAGTTTAGCTAAGCGCCCAGTTGTGGCAGCTATCTGTGGCCCCTCTTCATTTGTTATGTTTTGGTCTATTATCTGACCGATATGTTGGCGAGCACCTTCAAGGTCATAGAAGCGATCAAGATCATTTACCTTGAGCTCTTTTTGAGTATCAATATCCAATAAGATTATTCCTTTTCCCTTCTGGGTCATCAAAACTGTCTTGTTCTCTGCAACGCCTTTCTCTAAGATTCGATTTACTGCGATTAGTGCGTTATTGTCTATCTGGGAAGAAAAATCAGCTTTGACAAGCTCGTCAAAGAGAACGGGGTCCCCTTTAATTCCTAAGAGCTCAAAGAATTTGTCTCTCAATTCTCCAACTTTTTCTGAACGTAGCGTTGGCTCCAACTCAATTGATTGACTACGTTTTAGCTCCGTCCTGCCATAGCTGAAGGCCTCTTTGATTCTCTGGTTCACATATGCCCCTGACCTGTCAAGATCATAGACAAAGAGAGATGATTTTTCTGCCTCATGTCTCCTCTGTTTTGTCAATTCTTCATCTTCTACATCAAAATCGTGAGATGCCTTGATATCCTTGTTTGCCACATCGCCAAGAGAATATGCCTCTTTCGATATTATCAATATGTTGCGGAAAAGGAGAAGGGAGATAGTAGCACTCAAGACAATTAGATAAATCCATATTTGAAATTTGGAAATACCAGGCCTGAGCCATGTCCACAGTCTTTTCAATGGGTCTTTATTCGGGGCAATCCTTTTCTTTTTCTCGGCCATGATATTTATATGAAAGTGCCTAAAGTTATAAGTGCCTAAAGTTAAAGTGTATCAAGTTTCCAGTATCAAGTATCCAGTTTATCATAGGCATCTATGATTTCTTGAACCAACGGATGCCTGACAACATCTTCCTTCCCAAAATAAACGAATTTTATCTCTGTGATATGGGACAAGATATCTCTGGCCTGTATAAGACCCGTAGCCTTCCCCTCGGGGAGGTCTGTCTGGGTAATATCCCCGGTTATAACAGTCTTGGAGCTAAAGCCAAGGCGTGTCAGAAACATCTTCATCTGTTCAGGTGTTGCGTTCTGGGCCTCATCTAGTATGACAAATGAATCATTAAGTGTTCTCCCCCTCATAAAGGCCAAAGGGGCTACCTCTATTACACCCCTTTGAATAAAGCCCGAGGCACTCTCAAAATCCATCATATCATGGAGGGCATCATAGAGTGGTCTCAGATAAGGATTCACCTTTTCGTATAGATCCCCTGGCAGAAAACCTAATTTTTCCCCTGCCTCCACTGCTGGTCTTGCCAAGACCACCCTGGTTACCTCCTTTTTCATTAAAGATGATACGGCCATTGCCATAGCAAGATACGTCTTTCCCGTACCAGCCGGCCCTATACCAAACACAATGTCATATTTTCTTATACTGTCAATATAATTCTTCTGGTTGATACTTTTGGGAGTTATGGTCCTTTTTTTTGATGGGATGTATACTCTATCCAAGAAAATTGGTTTGAGCTCTGCTTTGTGGTTACTGCCCAGGATTCTCAGAGAAAAATCCACGTCCCTATCGTAAATAGGGTATCCTTCTTTAAGAAGTCCGTACAGCTGGGTTAACAGTTTCTCGGCCAGGTCTAACTCCGAAAGACCACCTTGTAAAGTGAGGTCGTTTCCTCTAATGTTGACTATTATGTTGAGCCTTTTTTCTATCAACCGGAGATTTTCGTTCCTTTCTCCATAGAGACTCCTCACGAGTTCATTATTATCAAAGGTAACCCTTTTCGTCCTGATATGCTCCCTTTTATCTAATAGCTCAGGCAAATTATGTCTGTTTCCTTACTAGAATTATCACCAGAGATTATTCATAAATTATTCATGCTATCATAGTATAGTATTGCTATGCAAGAAATAGAAGAGCAGGATTATTCCCTTTTTCTCTTGACATACAATCGATCTGGTCTTAAATCGAGATGGGAGTCGATCCCTGAACCTGTTAAAAGAAGAGTTCTGGGGAACAGTGAGCAAGAAATACAGGGTTGCCCTTTTTGGTATAACGGTTGATACAGAGGTCTTTAGGCAAAACATGGCCAAACTCGGGGTTTCTGCCTCTACATTAGATAAATATATCAACAAGACGCCCGTAGTATTGAAGAGAGATTTAAGGTTGGCGGATGCCAGGAGATATGCCGAGGCCATTATCAACGCTGGCGGGCTAGTTAATATTCAGGAGACAGGGGAATTCCGCGAGACTGAATCCCCTCCGGAAAGAAGCAGTACATCCTCCGACCAGGATTTTGCCCTCTGTCCTAACTGTGGTTTCAAGCAGAAAAAGGAGGATCTTTGTATAAGATGTGGCTTTGATCTGAGCTCTTCCCCTTAAAGGGATTATTCTTCGTCCACAACCTTATAGACTATATCCTTTTCCCTTGCCCTCTCCTCTACCTTGATACCGATCATATCACCAACCTTGGCCTCATCTATAGGTTGGTTATCCATTTCCATACTCTTTACCTCTTCGGTAAAGTCAGTAGTGTGGCCTTTATACTTTAATATATCACCCTTCTTGATGGATCCCTTTGTTACCTTGAGGGCTGCCACACTGGGCTTGGTAAAAAACTTAACTACCACAGCGACTTCTTCCTCAGCCATAGTAAACCTCCACCTGTTTGAAAGATTTTTTCATCTCTTATATCAGCTCTGTCTTGATCTGTCAAGAAGACCTCTTGTGCTTCAGGGCTGGATTTTTGCTTCCCCTTTGTTCACTGGAAGTGTCGAATATCATATTGATTTTTTGTTCAAAATATGTGAAAGATTGAAGCATGGAAGAATATAAGAGACGCTTGAGTTTGATCCTCGCAGAAACAGGGGCCCTCTTTTTTGATAGGGGCCTTATCCTGAAAGATGGCAGGCCAACCCCTTATTTTGTCAACTTGGGGGGATTCAATACTGGTCGACTCCTACTAGAGTTAGGCACTTTCTTTGCCGAGATGCTCGTTAGCAGATCCCTCGTAGACAAGATAGATATTATAGTTGGGCCATCTTACAAGGGGAGTGCAATTGCCTCAGCTACAGCTGCCGCCCTTTTTCATTATCATGACCGTGATATCCTCTTTGATTATGACAGGAAAGAGGCCAAGAAACATGGTGAGAGGTCTTCATCTGCTGGCCTCTTTGTGAACAACACTTTCTTTGATGGCTGCAGGATCTTTGTGGCGGATGACGTAGTTACTTCGATGGGAACAAAGTATGAGCTCATTGAAAAGATTGAAGAAGAATCTATGTCTCGCGGTTTTGGCTGTCATATAGTTGGCTTAGGTATTGCCGTGGACAGGGAGCAGACAACGGCTTTATATGATAAGGAGGGAAATGTTATTCTGAATAAAAAGGGATCAAATCCAATAGTGGAGTTTACCTCAAGGACGGGGATCCCGTTTTTTTCAGTTGCCGGTATCCGGGAGATAGTGGACTACCTTTACAGGCATAGGATCCCTCTTTTCATCTGTGGGGAGAAAAGAGCCATGGATGAGGCGATAAAGGAGGAATTTGATACATACATGGAAACCTATGGCAGGGAGTAGCTTGGTTCGCTCCGCTCATCCCCGCGCTTGCGCGGGGAGAGTAATGGGGTGATTCCGTATCTTGGGTTTGTTGTGTTTACTCTAGGCACTTCTTATGAAGTAGAAGGAGAACAATCGTGGAGACAGATCAATTGCAAAGGAAAAAAGAAGACAGGTTATCTGTTATTGGTGGGAAAACTCTTAGGGAGGAGAGTGGCGAAGAGAGTAGAAAGATAGAGCCGGTAAATTGGACGGAGTTAATGCTTAAGCAGGCCATATCTATAGCAAATAAGGTCAAGGCCGACGCCATCCTGGTTAATATGGAGACCGTGGCAGATATTGTCCCCTTTTTGAAGGCGGAGGGAAAAAAGTTTAAGGTTATTCTGGTGACTAAGAGGCAGATATCCCTGAAAAAGGCCACTGGCTTGCGGAGTAACATCATTATGCTCCCTGATGTTCACCTGACCAGAGACGGTTATCTCAAGTTCGGCTTTCTGGCAGGCATCTCCAAGGGGCTCGTATCTAAGGGTGATATCCTTGTATGTGTTGGTGGAAAACCAGAAAAGGGCTATATGGATACTATAATGGTACTGAAGGTAGGGGATGAATCCGAAATCGTCAGTTTCGCCGAAGACTCACCTTTCCCTGAGAACATAAAGCCTGACATATTCGAATCTCTTCTCACTCTGGCCATGGAGATGGCATATGAGGGGAGGGAAGGGAAGCCTATTGGAAGCACTTTTGTTCTGGGTGACCATGAAAAGGTGCTTCAATATTCCCACCAGTTGGTTTTCAATCCCTTCCAGGGACACCCCGAGGATGCTTTGCATATCAGTAAGCCCGAAGTTCGAGAGACATTAAAGGAGTTTTCCTCAATTGATGGGGCCTTTATCATAAGAAATGATGGTGTTGTCTTGGCAGCTGGACGCTATCTCAATGCTGCCTATCATGGGGAACCCATGCCCCAGGGTCTGGGTGCCAGGCATTCATCCGCTGCGGCTATCACCGGGGTAACAGATTCAGTTGCCTTAGTCATCTCTGAGTCGAGTGGCAGGCTGACAATATTTCGGGGCGGGAGTATCATAACAACTATTGAAAAGGCAACATCCCCAGCCCACAAGTCAGCAACAGTCATTTAAAAAGAATAGAGATGCAAGACCTGGATCAACTCAAAGAGGATCTGAGGGCCATTTTGGCTCATAGAGTGCCAGAAAGGGTCAAAGTCAACGGTCCTGATTATACTCAGGCCTCTGTTCTTTTACCATTATTTGTCAAGGATGGACAATATTGGCTTCTTTTTATGAGGCGAACAAATACGGTAGAATATCATAAAGGTGAGGTATCCTTTCCTGGGGGCGTAGTGGATAAGAATGATGATAGTCTGGAGAGTACCGCCAGAAGGGAAACCTTTGAGGAAATAGGTGTCAGGGAAGAGGATATAGAGATCCTCGGGCAGCTCGATGATATACCTACAATGACCTCTCGCTTCATCATTCATCCTTTTGTGGGAGTGGTACCATTTCCCTATACATTTAAAATTAACAAGAGAGAGGTTGAGCACCTGATCGAAGTTCCTCTAAGATTTTTTTTAGATCCTTCTCAACCACAATCTTTTTCAATAGACTATGAAGGGGGCATCTTTGAGACCCCTGCCTTTATGTATAAGGGTGCTATTATCTGGGGAGCTACGCAAAGGATTTTAGAGAATTTTATCAATCTGATAATGGGGTCAGGTCTTGACATTTGACACATAGTCTTGAATCTATCAGATTGGTTTTGTGTCAAATGTCAAGGCCTGACCCCTCGGTTGTCATAGATTCTCGGGGTTTGTGGTAATTTTCCTTTACTTTTCTTCCAGGAATATCTATCGTTAAGAGAGAGATCGGACAAAGTCGGGACGTGGCTCAGTCTGGTAGAGCACAGCGTTCGGGACGCTGGGGTCGCTGGTTCAAATCCAGTCGTCCCGACCAGCACACTGCATTCATTGGTTCAGCCTTAAGCAGGCTGAACCTTTTCTATGGTCTTTTCCACAGGAGATCCTCCATTTTGAAGAACTGGAAACTGGCTTTGATTTGAGGTATATTAAGAAATCACTGATTAAACGTCTCGGAATTTATACAACAAATTGAAATTATGGATCTTTTCGTGGCAATCTCATACGCCATACATTTGGAGTAATGGAATGTTGGAATAATGGCCCGCCCTGATATCGACTTGCCTGGAACGTGCTGCAGCCGCTGTAATATCCAGGAAGAGGGACCCATGCAATTCTGGCCCTGCAAGACAGGTCTGGGCCAGGGAATAGTGGGTCTATGAATCGAAATAAATAAATCTCACACCATGGATTCCTCTTAGCCCAACGTTTCACCATTCCAATCTTCCAATATTCCAGTTGGAGCGAAGCCCCTAAGTTCGAATTTGGCAATGGCAGGAGTAAAAGTGGCCCATAAACTCCCTGCAGGAGGGGTAACATAGATCTTGCACTAATGGTTGATATGGCTTTAAAGACCAAAAGAGAGATGGAGTTAGTTGTTCTCATAAAAGGCGGTGGAGAGATGGCCAGCGCCGTGGCCCACAAGTTGGCGCGCTCTGGATTTCGAGTATGCCTCACAGAACTGCCCTCCCCCCAGGCAATTCATCGGGGAACATCCTTCTGCGAGGCAGTGTATGAGGTCGAGAAGGAAGTCGAAGGGGTAGTGGCCAAACTCATTTCCTCGCCCGAGGGAGTTTTCCGGGTCTGGAAAGAGGGAAAAGTGCCTATCATAGTTGATCCCGATGCTGCCATAAAGGATAGCCTGAGTCCCGACATTCTCGTTGATGCCATCATGGCCAAGCGGAATACCGGGACAAAAATCACCGATGCCCGGCTGGTAATTGGCCTCGGACCGGGCTTTAAGGTGGGGACGGATGCCCACCTTGTGGTGGAGACCAACAATAGCGAGAATCTAGGCAAGGTTCTCACCACCGGGGAGGCCGAATCCAATACAGGGGTTCCGCTGGCCATCTCCGGGCTTACGTTTGAGCGAGTTTTGCGTTCTCCTGATGACGGGGAATTTCGCCAGGTGAAGAAGATGGGTGATCTGGTTAAACGGGGTAGTCTAATTGCCCGCGTGAACCATCAACCGGTAACTGCCCAGATTAGCGGTGTCATCAGGGCACTGCTGAGGGACAGGGTGAAGGTAGAGCCGGGAACCAAACTGGGAGAGCTAGACCCCAGAGGCGATCCCCAGCTTTGTCATACCATCAGACCCAGGGCAAGAACTATCGCCGGGGGAGTTTTGGAGGCGATAATGATGTACCTTAGTCCCTCGATTCATAAATTCGATGACGTATTTATTCAGACTTCGGCTGAGCTCAGTCGATGCCCTCGGGACTAAGTGCTGCCCTCGGCCATGAGCTCGGGCCGAATGGAGTGAGCAATCGCAAAAGTCATACTCACGAAAATACGTTATAGTTTTTGCGAATTGAAGCACTTAGTCGGCGAGATTAACCATGTCGGATATTTATCAGGAAATAGTCCGTATACAGGCTGAGGGAGGGGAGGCTGCCTTGGCTACCATAATCTCCGCCAAGGGGTCAACCCCTCGAGAGGTGGGGTCAAAGATGCTCATAGGGAGCGACGACATCACTATTGGCTCTATAGGTGGCGGAAATGTAGAAGCCGAGGTATGCCGGGAAGCGAAGAGGGTGATGAGTGAAGGTAGGCCCAGGATCCTGCATTTTGACCTGACCGGAAGAGAGACCACCGAAGAGGGAATGATATGTGGGGGTATTATGGACGTGTTTGTGGAGCCCATCCTGACCATGCCAACCCTGTATCTCTTTGGCGGAGGGCATGTTTCGGTTCCCCTATCTAAGATGGGAAAAATGGCAGGGTTTAAGGTGGTGGTGATTGATGACCGGCTGGAGTTTGCCAGTCCGGAAAGATTTCCTGAGGCTGACCTTGTTCTCTGTGAGGAATTTGAAAAGGCTTTCTCCAGACTTCAAATAGGCTCATCGAGTTACATCGTGATTGCTACCAAGGCCCACCAGAGCGACGAGCTGGTTCTCGGAGTGGCCCTGAAAACTCCTGCAAGGTATGTTGGGATGCTGGCTAGTCCAAAGAAGAGGGAGACCATCTTCTCCCACCTGCGAGCCGAGGGAATACCTCGGGAGTCATTGGGCAAAGTCCACTCCCCCGTCGGCCTTAAAATCCATGCCGAGACACCAGAGGAGATCGCTATCAGCATCCTGGCCGAGATAATAAAGGCTCGCCGCCTTCGTTTACCTCCGGCCCATACACGCCCATAGGTTAAATCCTGAAGGAATCTCACGATCAGACTATTGACCAGTGCCTTTGTGAAGGCTGGACAGATTGCCCCCAAGACCCGAAGCGAGGAGCCTTTCCTCGGAGAGGTATAGTCTCCCGTCTTCAGTTGTCTGTATGATCGCAGCCTTTATGAGGGCTCTCAGGGCGTACTGCTTATAGTCACGTCCCCTGAGCATCCTTTCCAGCATACCCGGGGACCTCATCCCCAACTCGTCTATCGTCTTGGAATTATCAATACCAATAGCATTATGCTCCCTGAAAATCCGTATCACCTGATGAATGGCACGCTTTAGACGCCACTGGGGGACTATAAACAATACCAGCAGTATGAAGAGCAAAATCAAGACTATGAAAATAGGATTGGACATATGAGACCTTAGCGCTTAAATGGAATTAATAAAAACTCACGTTTCCACGGTGGGAGAATATGAAAAACACGGTTGAGTGTCAAGTATACATCGCAGTTACAGTGTTGTTTGTGGCAGACAATAGTACCTCGTATCCTAGCGGCCTCCCGGTCTCTGCTCGTCGCTGTGAAAAGATACTACAGACATATATTGCCATGACCAGGATCGCTTCCCCCAGCAGTACCTGGGGGGATTTAAGGAGGGGACCGCAAGATTTCGTTGTCAATCCTTTCCTTGCGTGTTATGCTGAAAAAAATACGTTGAGGGCCACAGGACCAAGGAAAAGGCCAGAGGCAAGTACATGGAAGATGGCAGTATTAGACGGAAGGTTAGGGACATATATGGATTTATCCAGGATAACCTCTATCTGAATCGTCCAGATATGAGGGTGGGAGAGGAGTCCTTCAACTCGGCCCTCCTGTTCAGTCTCCTTACCGCGCTGAATCGAGGAAAGGAGCTCATCATCGGAGAGCCGGGGCTTGGAAAGACCACCTCAGCCGAGTACGTTGCTGCCATGACCTATGGGTTACCGCTGGGCCTGATCTGGGCCAGCGAGGTCTCTGGACACCCTGAGCAGACCGAGGAGAAGATCATTGGCAGACCCGATCTCGGTCGACTGAATCAGGGTGAGGAGGTGGTGGTCTGGTCCTATCTTGCCCAGCTTCCGATAAAGATCGTAGACGAAATCAACCGACTTCCCGAGACCAAGCAGAGCATGATCTTGGACGGTGTGGACCGTGGCAACTGGGAGTATCTGAACGATGTGATCATCAATGAAGAGTACTGCCTCTTTGCCACAGCGAACTATCAGGACCGGGGGACCAATACCCTGATCGCCCCGTTGATAGATCGGTTCGATGTAATAGTGGAATCCAGGCATCCTGGCACTAACATTGCCCTCGTGATCGGCATGAAGGATAAGTACGAGAACGTCCTGAGGAGTCCTGTATACGAGAGAGACTTTCAGGAGATCCTGCTCGAACGGCAGGACTACCAGGAGAAGATGAGACGGATCGAGGATCTTTGCAATCGTTTTGGAGATCACATGGAGAAGGAATTTCATGTCAGGATGTTAAGCCAGGGAGAACGAAAGGAGATAAGGGATTGTATGCAGGAGATTCCCCTCGATCTGGATGCCAATGCCTTTCTGAGGGCCGTGATTGCCGAGTTATCCTTCTGCTTCAAATATGGCCAGAAACGTTCTGACGAACACTGTGAGGAAGGGTGCCACTATACAGGCTTTGTCTGTCACCACATCAAGAACTGCATTTCCAACCGGTTTCCCATGACGGTGAGGACCTATTCGCAATCTCTGGCTTGGTTGAAAGGCGATGTGGCCGTGGGAATTGAGCAGATCAAGGCTGTGCTCCCCTATACCCTGGCCCACAGGCTCCAATGGAAGGAAGACTACCTGGCTCAGAAACAGGGGGATACTCGAAGGGATCCTTTTCAGATCTACTTGGCCAGGGAGATGGTCAACGAGATTTACAGGCGATACAACGAGCAAAGCCGCCACATCAAGAACGCCCTGGCCGTGGCCTATCAAGCCTTATCAGGAAAAGACCTGGAGCCTATTGAGGGAGACCACCCGATCTATGCCGAGATTAAGCGAGATCTCGAGGAGGTCAGATAGATGATCAATCCTTTTGAGGACTTCAAGAAGTATCCATACAAGAAAAAGGAAATCCCTCTCGATCGTATCGTTCGGGCCAAGGAGAGGGTCATGGACCAGATCGTAGAGGGATACTTGAAGCTCGTGGAGGAGGAAGTCAAAGACCTGGTCTGGCTGGTAGAAAATAGCCGGGTCTTTAAAGCATATTCTTCTGCACTGCGGACTGTCCAAGAACTCGATTACGACGTCGATGACATCGAAGAGCTCTGTTTCGAAATCGACAAAGGAAGGAGGATTCCATACCTGATCTCAGGTCCTGCTGGCATCTATCTCTCTGCCCTCTGCAACAACGCCAAGGAGGAAAGAATTCGCCTCAGATTGCATGAGCTCAAACGGACCTTTCATTTTCTCGGCTACCGACTTCCAGAAGGGAAAACCCTCATACTCGAGGGAGATGTGGGGGATTTTATCGGTGCCGGCCTGTCGGGAGGAAAGCTGATCGTGAAGGGCTCCACAGGAAACTGGGCCGGTGCAGGGATGATGAGGGGAGACCTCTTCATCAGTGAACATACCGGACAGAGTACGGGGGGATGGATGAGTGGTGGAGAGATCCATGTCGATGGACGGATTCGAGGAGTTGCAAAGACTATCCTTGGCGGACGTATCTACCAACAGGGAAAGCTCATCGTGCCCCGCGACGTGACCGCGAGGGAATAGAAAAAGAAGCAGAGACTCGGCAGTGATGCAAGGGAAAGAAAACAAATACGATCCATTACTTAAAGAAGTATGGGCTAAGGTACGGAAAAAACATTTCTTTCCTGAACTGCCTGATCCGACTATCTCCGAATCGATGGATCGTGTGGCCCTCGAGATCAAAAGCAAGCAGATCACACTGAGCCAGCCCTTCATGGAAGAGGCTGCCAGGCACCTCCCAATGGAAAAGGTGATAGAGGCCCTTCTCGATCACGGTGTTACCCATTACACATTCTGCCCCTGGGATTTCCATACCCACCTGACTCTTTATCAAGAGGCCAAGAAGGTGCTTAAGGACAAGCAAATGGCCCAGAAATCGACCGATTACTTCATGGACGTGGTGGCCGATACCCATTGCTTCAGGGAGAAGGATACCCCGATTTCTGACCTTTACCGCCATGTTGATAGAGGGATTCTGGATGAGGCGATTCACGCCCTCTACCAGAGGATATGGGGAGAGGACCTCAACGTCAGGGGTCACGAAGAGATCTCCAGGAGGCTCTCTCGAATCCCTTACCTCGACAGGAAACCATGGCCCGAGAGTATTCACCGCTTTTCGAAGATCATTCAGGGCCTGCTCGAATCGGAAGAGAAGTCCGGGACCCTGAACCAACCTAACACAATGGGCCAGAACGACTTTGGGAGGTACTCCTCTCAGGAGATGGACCAGGGTCTCAAGGAATTCGCCATGTCCACAGGAGATCCGGGTGAGTTCAAAGAGGTGGTGAAGGATTTGGAAGACGAGCTCAAAGAGGCTGGTTACGTGTCCCATGGGAGCATGGGTCTGGGGCCCGGATCCCCTCTCGATGCTGATGCCCTCTTCTATATGAAGCTAGCAGAAAACTATTCCCTCCCCATAAAGAAGACGCCCATCGAAAAGAGCGGTTCCCTTTATCCCTTTAGCCATTCCCCGTGGGAGCTGGGCAAACCCTTTCGGGATATCGATCCCTGGACGAGCTTTGGAAAGGTGATGCCCGGAATTACTCAGATCTGGGAGCGCAGAGAGGGAGAAACCTTCGGTGAGGAAGAAGGTACGCCCAACTGTATCGTCGTGATCGACTCATCAGGCAGTATGATCAATCCAAGACAGCACCTCTCCTATGCGGTCCTCGGGGCGGCCTGTGCCTCTGATGCTTACCTCAGAAATGATGCCACGGTAGCAGTCTACAACTTCAGCCATGCAAGGTCCGGTGACCGCCAGATCCTCGATTTCACCCGTAACAGGACGAAGATATATCAGACCATCTGCCATTATTTTGGAGGGGGTACCAAGCTGGATATCAAGGACATCGAGTCCCTTCAACAGCCATCGCGACCCGATATCTTCATCATCACCGATATGCAGATCACCAACCTAGAGGATCTTATTGGTTACATCAATGGGCTCGAAAATCGCGTCACCGCTGTCCATATCGGAGACAACACGCATGTCAGGCAGTTCAAGAGGTCCATGGAGCTCCGGAAGAGTATCAGCATCTATTCGGTCCAGAAAAAGGAGGATATCCCCAGGATCGTCCTCGGAAAGATAAGGGAATACTTTAGATCTGTGTCTTGAAGTGAAAAAGGACTTCTGAGCTAGTCCTCGAGCTGTTTTGTTGGCTCGCCCCCTGCTCTCATCACGAAGATGTGAGAAAATTCCGAGTCTTTGGTTGCACCATGCCAGTGCTTTTCCCCTGCCGGAAACAAGATGACATCGCCCTCGGTGACAACCTTCTCTTCATTCTCTGTGGCTACGATGCCTCTTCCAGCAGTGACTATCAGGATCTGTTCTCTGTCGTGAGTATGAAATTTGTTCCTCACTCCCTTGCCGAAGGTAATGATATTGAATCTGTACTCTTTGCTGTCAGGGAGCAGGAGTTGTCTCGTCACGTCTGGTCCTGTAAATAGAGGGCTATCAACAGGTTCCTTAGGTACCTCGCTCATCTTGACTATTTTCATCTCTACCTCCTTTTCATTAAGGTCATCTACTGTTTTTTCAGATCATTGACCAGCTCTTTCATGATGGAAATAACATTACCACCTGTTTTGCGTGCAATACGATGTGCCTCATCGACGATCCTGCAGGCCTGGCGTTGAAGTTCTGAAAGTGGAGGCACGACAAGGTTCATTCTCTGGCGGTGCCACACTAGAAAACGGATTGCCAGACGTTCTTCCTGGCGTCTTATGAACCCCATCGCGCTACTCGGCTCTACAGATGCCTTCCCAAAAAACGTAAATCTTTCTCGCGTTGATCGGTAGCCAGCTTCTCCCGGGTGCATAGGGAGTGCTACACGGTATAGATACTTTCATATATGTTCTTGCTGATATCTTCCAGATTTTCCCGACAATATCGTAGTGCTTCCGGGAGATAGTTCATGATATCTTCGGCTATTATTCCGTCCTCCCCTATATCTCTCATTGCGAGGTCTCCAGCCAGACCATGGATAAATACACCCATCCCGGGACTCTCCTCAATTGAGAACCCGAGGCCTGACATGGCTGCTATGGTCCCGACCAGGACATCTCCACTGCCAGCAGTAGCCATACCAGGATTTCCGCTCATGTTAATAAAGATACGTTCGTCAGGAAAACCTATTAACGTATGGGCCCCCTTTAAGATAATAGTGGCATTCAATTCCTTGCATGTCTTGAACAAGAGAGGGATCTTGTTTTCTTGGATCGCTCCTATATCTGTCTTTGTAATCCTTGACATCTCACCGAGATGAGGGGTCAGGATTGTCGCCTCTTTCCTCTTTTTGATGATGTCGATATCCTTGGAAATGGCGGTAATTCCATCACCATCTATTATCAGGGGTCTTTTGATCCCTGGCGCGAGTGCTCGTACCAATTCCTGCGTTTCCTCATGCAACGATAATCCCGGACCAAGAACAACCATATCAACCCTGTCCGAGAATTCCAAAAGCTCATCTTTTGCCTCGAGGGATAGGCTCCCTCTATCCGTTTCCTTCTGCGGCACAAAGACGATTTCGCTTCCCTTGGTGGCCAGGAAATTGGTTATTGATTCAGGGGAGGCCAGATAGGAGAGCCCTCCGCCTGCTTTAAGAAAGGAGAGAGCAGAAAAATAGGGGGCGCCAAGGTAATTTGAGGAGCCTGCAATAAAGAGGGCCTTTCCGTAATCACCCTTGTGGGTATCCTCTCCTCTTTGTGGAATTGGCAGGGGATCATTTGTTTCTACCTTTATGCTATCTGTCTTGTAGAGGGAAGGGGGAAAGGAGATATGGGTAAGGTAAAGCTTCCCGCAGAGATCAAATCCCGGGTACAGTAAATTTCCCAGTTTAGGGAGGCCAAATGTTACGCTGTAGTCTGCCTTGATAGCACACCCCATGATCCGGCCGGTATCACCATTGACGCCAGAGGGGATATCAACGCTGAATACCGCTGTCTGGCTCTCGTTTATGGATTCTACTACCTCTCTATAGATCCCGCCCACATCCCTTATAAGGCCGGTTCCAAATATGGCGTCAACCACTGCATCGCAGTGGAGGGGAGAAAACCTTATCTGTTCCACAGAGGTAAGCCTCTCAATCTGGATGGGAAGGGTGGAAATTGTGTCAAAATTCTCCTTTGCGCACCCCGTTAATTTTTCGCTGTCCCCCAAGAGAAATACCGTGACAAGTCCCCCATTTGAGTGAAGCTTTCTCGCAACGACGAAACCATCACCGCCATTGTTGCCAATCCCACAAAAGATAAGAAAACTCTTTCCCTTAGTCCCAAGTTCATTGTGGATTACAGAGTAGACAGCCTGACCTGCATTTTCCATGAGAATCCTATCAGGGATCTTGAATTCTTCTATTGCCCCTCTATCAAGATTTCTCATCTCTTCTACAGTGGATACCTTCATCTTATACCCCAAGCTCAATACTTACCCTCAAAAATTTTCTGAATCACCTCGGTCAAACTGCTGTTTAGCCTGGCCTTGACCTCCTCTGGATCAAACCCCATCTTTTTGGTCTCGGGTGCGCTCTCTCAGGGATATATCTCACATCTACGAGATAGATCATGCTTTCGGTACACCCAGTAAAAGTATGATGGGACTGAGGATCATTAAGCGGATAAGGGCTGTCCCCTGACGAAGATTATGAAGCTTCCTTTTTCTTTATGATCCCCTATCGTTTACCTAACTCGGCCATGAGTTTTTCGAGTTCTCCCTCGATCATCGTGTAGCCGTGTTTGGGTTCAGGGAAACTGGCAGATCGTACATCATCAACATACGCCTTTAAGGCATTGATGGTATCTTCGGCTATGTCTGCATACCTCTTTACAAACTTCGGGGTAAAGGCCTGAAAGACCCCGAGAAGATCACTCACTATTAACACCTGACCATCTGCATCAACCCCTGCACCGATGCTATAGACAGGAATGGTGAGTCTGTCACGGATAATTTTGCAAACCTCAGGCGGGACCGCTTCGACCAGAAGTGAAAAGGCACCTGCTTCCTGAATCGCCAGTGCATCCTCGATGAGTTCAATCGCTGTTTCCGCTGTACGGCCTTGTGCCTTAAAACCCCCCAGTTGTCCTGAGCTCTGCGGGGTCAACCCGATGTGTCCCATCACCAGCATTCCTCCATCTGCAATAGCCTTAACCTGAGGGCAGACTCTTCGACCACCTTCCAGCTTAATGGCATCCATTCTCGCCTCTTTAAAAAAGCGCCCTGCATTTCTTACCGCCTCATCATTATTTACCTGGTAAGAGAGGAAGGGCATATCACCGATAACAAAGGTATTGGGGGCACCCCGGCGGACAGCTTCAGCGTGACAGATACACTGATCCATGGTAACCGGAACGGTTCCTTCGTAGCCATAGACACACATTCCAAGGGAGTCACCAACAAGAAGCATATCCATGTCTGCGGCTTCGGCAAACTGGGCTGTCCAGTAGTCATAGGCTGTAACCCAGACGACCTTCTTTCCGGATCTTTTCATCTCCAAGAGATCCAGCGCCGATAATTTCTTTTTCATAGTGCACTCCTTAATCTCTTTTGTCTTTTGCGGAATTCAAACCGCCACCCCTGCAGCTAAACCACCTATACTATATTTTTGCACATAACTGAAGAGCAATAATGAAAAGGATGGGATGTCGTTGACTAAGTTGACTTACTCCTCCCTTAAATCTTTCAAATTTCTATAGGTTTGAAGAAGGCCTATGGCTACCATCGACGGCTATCAGGCCTAAGAACGGATGAAGGCGGTTAAAGGTAAACCTTCAACCGCCTTCTCCAACTTTGTCCAATGTCAAGGGCAGACCCCGACTTTCACTGGTTAACCCGTAACAAAGGAAGTTTTGGCTTATTGGGCTAGTCTCATTGCTTGCTGCGCAAATTTCCACGCCCGTTTAAAGGCTACAATAGCAAGTCCTGGTCTGTCTTTATCCATATAACTTAGTGCCTTTTCGAAGTCTTTATCCCCTTTGGTCAGGAAACGATTGTAGGCTCTTGATTTCCCAGGGTTCCATGGATCTGTAGTGTTCTTAGCCTCGTCTATGGCTGTCTCAGCCAGTAATTTATCTGCCTTAAGGAGCTTGGGTATTACTGCTTCAAACGCATCTATTGCTTCTTGCTGTGCTGGTGTTGGACCCCGCTTCTCCCAGAGCTTGATATGGAGCTTCATATCGCCTACAGCCAGGTTTCCATAGGTGAAGACTTTGCCCCCACGTTTGGCGTCCAGGTGCAAATCATCAACCCAGTATTCCTCCTCAAGACTCTTGTTGATGAAAGTGATAACCTTATCGATCACTCTATCGACTCTCCAACAGCCCGTGTTAACCCTCTCAAGCTCGCTAACGGCATCTCCTTTAATGCCTGCTGGGCCCAGCACGTTTACCGTAACTGAGTCTGAAGCTTCGTTACCGTATGCATCAGTTGCAGTCACCGTGATCGTCAATTCGCCTATCGGTAAAGGTGGCGAAAGATCTTCTGGAGAGACTGTCACCGTTGGGTTGGGATCGCAGTTGTCGCTTACAGAGTATTCTACACCGATTTCTTCGTCCATGAAGACTTTAGCACCATCGGAGGGATACGTTATTTCGATATCTGGTACCGTGGTGTCCTGAACAATGATTACTATCTCATCCTCATCAGTTTCTCCAAAGTTATCGGTCACCACCAAGGTTACAGTATGGGAGCCGAGTGGGAAGGTATGCTCTATAGCTTGGCCAGTCCCAAGCAATGTATCACCGTCATACCACTCGAAGGACACTATATCATCATTGGTACCTTGTGTGGAGTCGGGATCAGCCGAACCAGAACCATTCAGTGTGACTTTTGTACCTTCATATGTCTGCTGCTCCAAAGTCTGATCAGAACCGGCATCGGCTACTGGGGGGTGATTAGACTCAGCCACCTGATACTCGAATGCACCCATGTCAACTACCGCCATCTCATCACCATCACCATCAACTATTCTGGGATTGCCATCAAAATCTGTACCAGGAAGATCGGGTGCGTCGTTCCACCCGGCATCGATGCAATCTGAGCCAGCTTGGAGGTGGTAGTCGCCTTCTACCCAGAAGTCATCAGAGGGATCCTCAGGGGTTCCACCGTTATCCCAGTAACCAGCCTCTACAAATAGGGGATTCGCAGAGGTGTCATGTGGCCCCGCGGAGCAACCATAATAGTTCGTCGTGTTGCCCCAGACATCGTTATAGCTTATGTTCGGTGAGGCCCCGTTGTTTTCGATGCCCTTACGATTGCCCGTAATGATGTTATTGGTTATCGTTGACAAAGAGGAGTCCTTATTGTAGATGCCGCTATCGTTATTCCCGGTGATGGTGTTGTTGGTTATCGTTGGGGAGGATCCCACGTTCCAGATGCCATATTGGCTGCCTTTGATGGTGAAACCATCAATTTTACAATCGCTAACTTCGCATAATATAACATAGATCCCAGCTCCAGCAATGGTAGTCTCGTCCGCACCCGCGCCCTGGAGGCTTACTCCAGGCTTCATTATGATGGTCTCATCGTAGGTGCCGGACGCAACTAAGACCGTGTTACCTGGCTGGGCTGCGGCTATCGCGGCCTGGATGGTTTCATAGTCCCCTGGAACATTTAAGGGGGCTGCGACGAAGGTGCAGGCATCATAGCCAGCGTCCATACGAATACGATAGCAGTGATCCCAATTGTCAGGAGCTTTGTTGTTTTTCTCATTTTCTTTTTACCTCCTTTCAAGCTCCCCTAAACCACCACCTGGGCAGAATTGTTGGTTGTGCCGGGTAAATGGTAGTGAAGGAGTAGCGATGAGGGGCTTAGATAAAACAAAAGCCTATATGGTGGAAAAAAGATTCTGTAATAATAATTGTTTTTCATCATTTATGAATCCTTTGGCTATTTGGCTGAGCCCACCAGTTGGTAATCTTCATCAAAACAGATAGCCATCCCTTCTGATTCAGATCGCAAAACCGTTCCGGTGACCTTAATATAAGCTTGTTTATACTCTTCTTTCAGTTTTCTCAGCTTCTCAAGTGGGAGAACCAGGTCTATTTTGACCTGGGTGCCTTTGGGGAGCGGCTCGGTGGTATGGAAATATGCCCCGCCTGAGCATATGTTGGTTGTCAGGAGATTGAGTAGCCTTTTTTCTTGATCCGGAGTCAGTAGTTCAATTGTGGCGGGGAGTTCAAGATCGAATCTTTCTAATCTTCTTTTCTCTTTCATTTTTTCCTCGTTCATTATGGGTTATTAACCGCCAACCCGTCCCGCAGTAAGGGAGACTCATTCGAGACGTCCCAGGTACATACTTTTAGATTTAACGGGGCAGGCACTGTTGAATAGAGAGTCAATCAATGGATATAGGTTTCTAAATCTTTTTCTTCCCTCCTTAATATGTACCATCATTGGCATTAGTTAGCCAACAGGGCAGGCAGAGTTTACCGGACCGGATCAAAGCCAGACACTTTCTCCTCTATGCAACCGCCCTCATCCATTCATCGAGGGATGTCACCCCTTCTATGACCTTGTTGAAGCCCTGCACCGGCAGGGCGACGAGTCCCAGATCCTCTGCCTTCTGTCTGAGTGCGACGGAGGATTCTCTCCGGAGAATTACCTCCTGAATCTCCTGCCACAGCGGCATGACCTCATAGACGGCAACCCTCCCCTTGTAGCCGGTATCGTTACACTCCTCACAGCCCTCTCCTCTGAAGAGCTGATGAGCGGAGATATCGAATCCGGAGCCCTCGAGCATTTTCAGTTGCAGATCAGTGGGTGGAGCCTCCACCTTGCAGCCCCGGCAGATCTTTCTCATCAACCTCTGGGCTACCACAAGGCTGAGCGAGGAGGTGAGCAGGTAGGGTTCGATGCCCATATCGAGCAGCCTCGTGATGGTCTCAGGAGCGCTGTTGGTGTGGAGCGTG